>JANOJJ010000370.1:0-7094 GCA_031408155.1 Rubrivivax sp. | reverse complement strand
CAGGGATTCGCCCAAATTGGAGGCGATGGCAAGAAGCAGACCGGATCGGTTTCGTCGACGAAAGCGCGGTCGACTGGAACGGCAAGGTCGACATCGACCTCAGCGCCGAGCCCGAAGTGACCGCGGTCGACCTCGAGCTGCCAGGCTTGCCCAGGTCGGACGATCCAATCGAGCCCGCCAGCGGGCGCTCGCTGGCTGAGCATGTGCAGATCGGCTTCAGCTACCAGATGCACCTGGACGGCGACTGGCAGAAGGTTCGCCTGGCGCATGTCAGCCCGGGACGCAGCTTCTTCGTCTTCACGCGCGGACAGCGCCACCAGCGCACCATCTCGCTGACGCATCGGATGCTGACGCGCCTGTGCGGCAGCGGCCGCATGCGGGCCTTCGAAAACGCCCAGTTGCTCGAGCGCGCCACCGCGCGCACGCGGCGGCAACTGGCCGAAATCGGCAGCCCGCTGGCGCGCGGCGTGTAGAAGTCAGGCCGCGAGGCCGCCGCCTGCCAGCAGCCGGGCGGCCTTGATCGCCGCCACCAGGCTGGACGCATCGGCGACACCGTGGCCGGCAATGTCGAACGCCGTGCCGTGGTCCGGGCTGGTGCGGACCAGGGGCAAGCCGAGCGTGACGTTGACGCCCTGCTCGACGCCCAGGTACTTGACCGGGATCAGGCCATGGTCGTGCGTCATCGCCACCACCACGTCGAACGGTTCGGCGTAACCGGCTCGCCGCCGCGCCCGCATGAACACGGTGTCGGGCGCAAACGGGCCCTGCACGTCCAGCCCCTCGGCTCGCGCCGCCTCGATGGCCGGGGCGATGATTCGTTGTTCCTCGTCACCGAACAGGCCGCCCTCGCCGGCATGCGGATTCAGTCCGGCCACCGCGATGCGCGGCCGGCCCCCGCCCCAGGCCGGCACCGACGCGTGGGTGATGCGCAGCGTCTGCAGCACGGCGTCGAAGCTGACGGCGTCGATCGCCTTGCGCAGCGCCAGGTGGATGGTCACCAGCACCACACGCAACTCGTCGTTGGCCAGCATCATGCGCACCGGCGGCGGCACTGATCCGGCATCGCTGGCCAGCGCCTGCAGCATCTCGGTGTGGCCTGGAAAGCCCACCCCCGCAGCCGCCAGCGCTTCCTTGTGGATGGGAGCGGTGACGATGGCAGCCGCCTGACCGCGACGGACCCAGGCCACGGCCTCGGCGATGCAGGCCGCGGCGGCTGCACCGCAGGCGGCGTCGACCACGCCCCAGGGCAGTTGATCGAGCCCTTCGGGCAGGCCGTTCGGCTCGATCACGGGCACGCAGCCCGGCGGCACGAGTTCGATCTCGCCCGGCCGTTCGATCAGTGCCAGCGGCAGCCCCTGGGGTTGCAGCAGGTGCGCGGCGCGCTGCAGCACCGCCCGCTTGCCGACGATCACACAACCTTGCGCCTGGCCCTGCACGAAGGCGCGCAGCACGATTTCGGGGCCGATGCCCACGGCATCGCCCATGGTCAGCAGCAGCGGCTTCATCGTCAGGCCGGGTTGTCGATCTCGATGAAACGATGTTCGAGACCGAATCGCTCGGCCAGGAAGGCGGCCACCGCCGGGGCACCATAGCGTTCGCTGGCATGGTGGCCGCAGGCCAGATAGGCGACGCCGGTCTCACGCGACAAATGGGCCTGCGACTCGGACAGTTCACCGGTCAGGTAGGCGTCGGCGCCGGCGCTGATGGCCGACTCGAAGTACCCCTGCGCGCCCCCTGTGCACCAGGCGACGCGGCACAGCGGCCGGCCGTCGCCCGGCAGCAGCACCGGTCTGCGGCCCAGGGCCTGCTGCACGACCAGGGCCAGCGACTCGGCACTCGGGCCGCCGTCGACCGGGCCGATGAAGCCCAGCTCCTGCTCGCCGAAGCGGGCATCGGCGCGCAGGCCCAGGCGCAGCCCCAATTGGGCGTTGTTGCCCAGCTCGGCGTGCGCGTCCAGCGGTAGGTGGTAGGCGAAGAGGTTGACATCAGCGCGCAGCAAGCGCGCCACCCGCTCCTTCAGCCAGCCGGTCAAGCGCCCGTCCTGGCCGCGCCAGAACAAGCCGTGGTGCACCAGCAGCGTGTCTGCACCGGCGGCCAGCGCGGCGTCGATGAACGCCAGGCTGGCGGTCACACCCGACGCGATGAAACGCACCTCGCTGCGGCCTTCGATCTGCAGACCGTTCGGCCCATAATCCTTGAACCCTTCGGGCCGCAGCAGCTCGTTCAGGCTGGTTTCGATGTGATGGCGTTCTGCCATGGTTGCCGACCTTCAATGATGTGGCGTAGACACTGGCTCCTATTCTCGCAGGCGGTCACCATCGGATTGGCCGTGCTGTTCGTGGTCAGCACGCTCAAGTCGGAATGGCTGCCGCGCAGGCTGGGCAGTGCGCCGGTGGCTGCGCTGCCGGCTCCGACCTTCGTGCCGGCTGCAGCGCCGGCGGCAGCCTCCGCTGCAGCGGCTGCCGGCGGATCGACGATGCCGGCCCCGACCAGCCTGGCGCAGGCCGCGCGCCGCGCCGCGCCCACGGTGGTCAGCATCGTGGCCAGCAAGGCCGGCAAGGGTAGCAATCCACACGCCGATGACCCGCGCTTTCGCTACTTCTTCGAAGGCCAGGGCAACTCGCCGCAGGCGCAGACCGGTCTGGGCTCGGGCGTCATCGTGTCGACCGAGGGCTATCTGCTGACCAACAACCACGTGGTCGAAGGAGCCAGCGACATCGAAGTGCAGTTGGCCGACGGCCGCCAGACCACCGCGCGCCTGATCGGCACCGACCCTGAGACCGACCTCGCGGTGCTGAAGATCGAGATCGAACGCCTGCCGGTGATCGCCTTCGGCGACGTGCCGGCGCTGCAAGTCGGCGATCCAGTGCTGGCTATCGGCAACCCGTTCAACGTCGGCCAAACCGTCACCTCGGGCATCGTCAGCGCGCTCGGGCGCAACCGACTGGGCCTGTCGACATTCGAGAACTTCATCCAGACCGACGCCGCCATCAACCCGGGCAACTCGGGCGGCGCGCTGGTCGATGCACAGGGCAACCTGGTGGGTATCAACACCGCCATTTTCTCGCGCAGCGGCGGCAGCCTGGGCATCGGCTTTGCGATTCCCGTTGACACCGCACGGCAGGTGATGGAAAGCCTGCTGCGCGACGGCCAGGTGCGCCGCGGCTGGATCGGGGTGGAGCCGCGCGACCTGACCCCCGATGTGGCCGAAAGCTTCGGGCTGCCGGTCAAGCAAGGCGTGCTGATCACCGGCGTGCTGGCCGGCGGCCCGGCGGCAAAGGCCGGCCTGCGCCCGGGTGACGTGGTGCTGCGCATCGGCGAGCAGGCGGTGCTCAACACGACCCAGTTGCTGTCGGCGGTGGCAGCGTTGCAACCCGAGAGTTCGGCCAGCATCGGACTGCAACGCGGCGACAAGGCGCTGGACCTGGTCGTCACCGTGGCCTTGCGGCCGCGCACGGTGACGCGCCGGCGCTAGTCGGGACGGTCAGGCGGCCGGCTTTTCCGGGTCGGCCTCGGCCTCGGGCGCCTTGGTCTGCGCGATGAACGTCTGCGCGGCCAGGATGCCCAGTTCGTACAGGATGCACATCGGCACCGCCAGCGCCAGCTGCGAGATCACGTCGGGCGGTGTGACCACTGCGGCGACGATGAAGGCACCGACGACGAAATAGCCGCGCGCCTTCTTCAGTTGGTCGATGGTTACCAAGCCGATGCGCGCCAGCACGACCACCGCCACGGGCACTTCGAAGGCGATGCCGAAAACCAGGAACAGCGTCAGCACGAAGCCGAAGTACTGCTCGATGTCAGGTGCCGCGGTGATGGCCGTGGGCGCAAAGGACTGGATGAACTTCGACATCGCCGGAATGACGATAAAGTAGCAGAAGGCCACGCCGATGAAGAACAGCAGCGTGCTCGACACCACCAGCGGCACCACGAACTTCTTCTCGTGCGAATACAGCCCCGGCGCGACGAAGGCCCACAACTGGTACAGCACATAGGGCAGCGTGACCAGGAAGGCCGCCATCAGCGTGATCTTCAGCGGCACCAAAATGGGTGAGATCACGTTGGTGGCGATCAGCTTGGTGCCTGCCGGCAGATGCGCCACCATCGGTTGCGCCAACAGGTCGTACAGCGCGCCCATGCCGGGCCAGAAGGCCAACAGCCCGAAGGCGATGCCGACCACGACCAGCGTGCGGATGAGGCGGTCGCGCAGCTCGATCAGGTGCGAGACGAACGGCGCTTCGGTGCCGGCCAGCTCGTCTTCAGGCTCCTTTTTGTCGCTCATGGCCGCTTGACCCCCGGCGGCCGGAAGCGTGCCACCCGGGCCGCACCCGACAGCGCCTTGGTGCGGATGCCGCTGCGCTGCTTGTACCACTGCGGTGTGGCGCCACGCTTGAGGCGCCACTTCTTGTTCGGGCGCTTGTACTCGGGTACCGGCGGCGCCAGCGGCGCGCTGTCGCTGCCCGATGAACCGCCGAAGGTGGTGTCGCTGGCCCAGTCGGTGCCGATCGCATTGAACTCGGATGTGGCCTGGCTGACTTCGGCGTTCACGCTCTGCTCGACGTCGCGCGCTGCGTCCTCGAACTGGGTCTTCATCTTCTTGAGTTCGTCGAGCTCGATCGAGCGATTGACCTCGGCCTTGACGTCAGCCACGTAGCGCTGTGCCTTGCCCAGCATGTGGCCCACGGTGCGCGCCACGCGCGGCAACTTCTCGGGGCCGATGACGATGAGCGCCACGGCGCCGATGAGCGCGATCTTGTCGAAGCCGAAGTCGATCATTCAGCAGCAGGCGGCCGCGGCAGGCGGGCAGGCGAGGCTTTCAGGACTTGGACTTGGCTTCGACGTCGACGGTGTTGCCGTCGGCCTTGCGTTGGCTGCTGCTGACCTGCTGCTGCGGCGACACCGGCGTCGCGGCTTCGCTGTCGGAGCCGCTCTTGACACCATCCTTGAAGCCCTTGACGGCACCGCCGAGGTCGGCACCAATGTTCTTGAGCTTCTTGGTGCAGAAGATCAGTACCACGACCAGCAACACGATCAGCCAATGCCAGATGCTGAACGATCCCATGACTTTTCTCCTGGAGAGGAAGCGCGAATTCTAGGTGAGGCCGATATCCGCACCCCGGGTGGCACCGGATGTCACCCCTTGATCCAGGGCCTCGGGCCGCCGATCACGTGCATGTGCAGGTGGTAGACCTCCTGCTTGCCGTCAGGCCCGGTGTTGATCAGTGTGCGATAGCCGTTGCTGACGCCCAGCGCGCGCATCAGCCGGGGCGCCAGGCCCAGCATGCGACCGAGCAGCGCGTCGTGTTCGGGGCCGACGTCGGACAGGGTGGCGATGTGCTGCTTGGGAATGACCAGCACGTGGACCGGCGCCCACGGATGGATGTCGTGGAAGGCCAGCAACTCGTCGTCTTCGTGGGCCTTCTTGGCCGGGATCTGCCCGGCCACGATCTTGCAGAAGATGCAGGTGGGATCGGCACTCATGGGTCTGAACTCTCGTTGTCAGCTTGTTGCAGCGGGCGCTGCGCGAATTCGTCCAGCCCCGACAGGCCCTCGCGCCGCTCCAGTTCGGCCAGCACGTCGGCCGGCGTCAGTCCGTAGTGGGCCAGCGCCACCATCGAGTGGAACCACAGGTCGGCCACCTCGTGGATGATTTTCTGCCGGTCGCCGTCCTTGCCGGCCAGCACGGTCTCGGTGGCCTCCTCGCCGATCTTCTTCAGGATGGCGTCGGCGCCGCTGGCGAAAAGGCGCGCCACATAGCTCCTGGCCGGGTCACCGCCGCGACGCGACTCGATCACGGCCGCCAGCCGCGCCAGGGTGTCGTTGGAGCTCATTTGCGATAGATCCGTTCAGGGTCTTGCAGCACCGGCTCGACGCCATGCCAGGCGCCGTCTTGGTAGCGCTGGAAGAAGCAGCTGTGGCGCCCGGTGTGGCAGGCAATGCCAGGGTCGTGACCGAGCTGGGTGACTTTCAGCAGCAGCACGTCGTTGTCGCAGTCCATGCGGATGTCGTGCACGCGCTGGATGTGGCCCGATTCTTCGCCCTTGTGCCACAGCCGCGCGCGCGACCGGCTCCAGTACACCGCCTCGCCGCGGCGCACGGTTTCGGCCAGCGCCTGCCGGTTCATCCAGGCGAACATCAGCACGTCGAGCGTGCCCTGTTCCTGCGCGATCACCGGCACCAGCCCATCGCGGTCCCAGTTGATGCTGTCGAGCCAGTCCATGTCCACAGTCTAGGCCGTCCGGCGGGTCGCACCGGTGAAGGCGCGTTCAGCGGCCAACCACTGCAGTACCGGCACCGTACCGGGCAGGACCGGTGCCACGTCGACCGGCAAGGTCTGCCAGGCCATGCGCTGGCCTTCGCGCATCTCGAAGTCGCCCTGCCAGTCGAAGACCTTGCAGAAGTGCAGGCGCACCAGGGCATGCGGGTAGTCGACGATCTCCTGCTGCCAGGGCTGGGCGGCACCGATGGTGATGCCCAGTTCCTCGTGCAGTTCGCGGCGCAAGGCTTGCTCGACCGACTCGCCGGGCTCGATCTTCCCGCCGGGGAACTCCCAGTAGCCTGCGTAGACCTTGCCTTCGGGGCGGGACGTGAGCACAAAGCGGCCCTCGGGGTCGAACAGGACTCCCACCGCGACGTCCATCGGCAGCCGCTCATTCACCGGCTCGCCCCGCGACGTCACGCGCGAACTGGTACGCCACCCGGCCCGAACGCGAGCCGCGTTCGAGTGCCCAGACCAGGCTTTCCTGCCGCGCCGCCGCGATCGCCGCTTCGTCCACGCCGAATGAACTCAGCCACTGCGCCACGATGGCCAGGTACTCGTCCTGGCTGAAGGGGTAGAAGCTGACCCACAGGCCGAAGCGCTCGGACAGCGAGATCTTCTCTTCGATGACCTCGCCCGGATGGACCTCGCCGTCTTCGGCGTGCTGGTAGCTCAGGTTGTCCTTCATGTACTCGGGCAGCAGGTGGCGGTTCACGGTTGCGTTCGTCGCACTGACCAAAGAGAAGCTCTGTAACCCGTTTCCAGCGTTCACGGGATCGACCGTTACCGAACCCGGTCCAGCCGTGATCGAGTCAAACTGACTCAAACCGCCGGG
>JANOJJ010000361.1:0-9542 GCA_031408155.1 Rubrivivax sp. | reverse complement strand
GCAACATCATGGCCGAGGCGCGCAGCCTGATCCAGGTCGCCGGCACGATCCTGCTGTTTCCGGGGCTGTTCCTGTCGATCACCGTGCTGTCGGTCAATCTGCTCGGCGACGGCATGCGTGATGCGTTGGACCCGCGGCTGGCACGCCGGATGTGAGCATGAACCTGCCGCTGCTGCGCGTCGACGGCCTGCAGACGCATTTCCACACCCGCGACGGCGTCGTGCGCGCGGTCGATGGCGTCAGTTTCGACGTCATGCCCGGCGAGACCTTGGCCATCGTCGGCGAATCGGGCTGCGGCAAGAGCGTGACCGCGATGTCGATCCTGCGCCTGCTGCCGATGCCGCCGGCGCGCTTTGCCGCCGGCCGCATCGAGTTCGAAGGCCGCAATCTGCTCGAGCTGAGCGAGCCCGAGATGCGCGCCGTGCGCGGCGACCGCATCTCGATGATCTTCCAGGAGCCGATGACCTCGCTCAACCCGGTGCTGACGATCGGCCAGCAGGTGGCCGAGGTGCTGGTGCTGCACCGCGGGCTGTCGCAGCGCGAGGCGCTGGCGCAGGCGGTGGAGGGCTTGCGCAAGGTGCAGATCGGCGAGCCCGAGCGGCGTCTGCGGCAGTATCCGCACGAGCTGTCCGGCGGCATGCGCCAGCGCGTGATGATCGCGATGGCGCTGGCCTGCGGGCCGCGGCTGCTGATCGCCGACGAACCGACGACGGCGCTCGACGTCACGATCCAGGCCCAGATCCTGCAGCTGATGCGCCAGCTCGGTGCCGAGACCGGGGCCTCGATCATCCTGATCACGCATGACCTGGGCGTGGTGGCCGAGATGGCGCAGCGTGTGATCGTGATGTATGCCGGGCGCAAGGTCGAGGAGGCGAGCGTCGAGGACTTGTTCGCGCAGCCGCGCCATCCGTACACGCGCGGGCTGCTGGGTTCGATGCCGCACTTGAGCGGCGCGGCCGCGATCGACGACGACGCGCCGCGGCCGCGGCTGGTCGAGATCCCGGGCCTGGTGCCGTCGTTGAAGGAAGCGATGGCCGGCTGCCTGTTCGCACCGCGCTGCCCGAACGCGAGCCAGCGTTGCCGCACCGAGGTGCCACCGATGCAGCCACATGGTCCCGGCCACCAGGCGGCCTGCTGGCACCCGGTCGAAGTGGAGCGGCGCGCATGACCGAACTGCTGCTCGACGTGCAGGGCCTGCGCAAGCATTACGCCACCGAGCAGGGCTGGCTCGGCCGCAGTGGCGGCAAGGTGCTGGCGGTCGACGGCCTGAGCTTCGGCATCGCCGCCGGCGAAACGCTGGGACTGGTCGGTGAATCGGGCTGCGGCAAGTCCACCACCGGCAAGCTGATCCTGCGCCTGCAGGACCCGACGGCCGGCCGCATCGTCTGGCGCGGCCGGCCGATCGAGGCGCTGACCCCGGCGCAGATGCGCCCGGTGCGGCGCGAACTGCAGGCGGTGTTCCAGGACCCGTACTCGTCGCTCAACCCGCGGATCCGCGCCGCCGACATCGTGGCCGAGCCGCTGCGCAACTTCGAGCCGCTGTCCGACGCCGCGGCGCGCGACCGCGTGGCGCCGCTGTTCGAGCGCGTCGGGCTGCGCGCCGACCAGATGGTCAAGTATCCGTTCGAGTTCTCCGGCGGCCAGCGCCAGCGGCTGGGCATTGCACGGGCGCTGTCGGTGCAGCCGCGGCTGATTGTCTGCGACGAGCCGGTGTCGGCGCTCGACGTGTCGGTGCAGGCCCAGGTGATCAACCTGCTGATGGACCTGCAACAGGAGTTCCACCTGTCGTACCTGTTCATCGCGCACGACCTGGCGGTGGTCGAACACATCAGCCACCGCGTGGCCGTGATGTACCTGGGCAAGATCGTCGAGATCGCGCCGCGCAAGGCGATCTTCTCGCGCCCGCTGCACCCCTACACCGAGGCCTTGCTCGACGCGGTGCCGGTGCCCGACCCCACGATCCGCAAGCAGCGCAGCGTGCTCGGTGGTGATGTGCCCAGCCCGATCAACCCGCCGCCGGGCTGCCGCTTCCACACCCGCTGCCCCTATGCCGAAGATCGCTGCCGGGTCGACGAGCCGCCGCTGCAGCAGGTGCAGCCAGGGCAGTGGGTGGCCTGCCACTTGCGGCAGCCGGTGGTGCTGCCGACCGCGGCGCTGTCGCCCTGAGGCATTGCGCGCCGTGGCCAAGCGGGTGCGGTCGCGTCAGCCTGGCAGCCCCGCACCAAGGCCCGGTCCAGCCTGCGCTTGCCGGCGGCTTGCCCAGCCCGTTCCCGGCCCGTTCCCGGCCATCGAGTGCAACGCGGACCCGGGGTAATTGGCAGGTGGCGGCGGGGGTGGTCCGTGCTAGATTTCAGTGGCCGGCGCATCGCTGCGTACCCTGCATACCCTGCGTACCCTGCGTACCCTGCGTACCCTGCGTACCCTGCGTGAGCGACTGGCATCGACCGCGAACGGCTCGCGCTACCGACGCGCTGCACCCCGTGCGGGGTCGAACAAGCAACATTGGAGACGCCATGATCAGGATCGCTACACTTGCCGCCGCGGCCGCTGCCGCCCTCGCGCTGGGCGCGCCGGCCGTTCACGCCCAGCCCCAGCCCAAGCCGATCCGCATCGGTGTGCCCACCGCGATGCAGCTGCAGGTGGGCCGCGACACGCAGGATGCGGTCAAGATGGCCATCGACGACATCAACGCCAAGGGCGGCGTGCTCGGTCGCAAGCTCGAGATGGTGGCTGCAGACGAGACCGAGAACCCCGAGACCGGCATCAACGCGATCAAGAAGCTCACCGCCGATGAAAAGGTCGACGTGCTGGTCGGCGGCTACACCAGCGGCGTGACACTGGCGCAGCTGCCGCACATCTCGTCGGCCAAGACGATCTACCTCGGCGTCGGCGCCGCGTCGCCGTCGATCACCGCCAAGGTCAAGCAGGACTACGACAACTACAAGTACATCTTCCGCGTCGGGCCGCTGCACGCCGGCCACCAGGCGCGCCAGTTGACGGGCTTCATCTCGACCTTCGTCAAGGGCGAGCTCGGCTTGACCAAGATCGCCATCGTCGGCGAGAACGCCAAGTGGGTGCAGGACCTGGTGCCGCTGCTGAAGAAGGGCGCCACCGAGGCCGGCACCGACGTGCGCGCCACCGAGTTCTTCGACACCCAGACCTCGGACTTCTCGCCGCTGTTCTCGAAGGTCAAGGAGTCGGGCGCGCAGTACATGGTGGTGGTGCTGTCGCACGCCTCGAGCGACATCTTCGCCAAGCAGTGGTTCGACTCGCGTTTTCCGATGCCCTACGGCGGCATCGACGTCAAGAGCATGGACGGCGACTTCTGCGAGCGCATCGGCGGCAAGTCGGTGGGCGAGCTGGCGGCCAATTTCGCGGTCCGCGCGCCGCTGACGCCCAAGACGATCCCGTTCTTCGACGAGTTCAAGAAGCGCACCAACCGCTCGCCGGTCTACACCGCCTTCGGCGCCAACGACGCGGTCTACATCTATGCCGAGGCGGTTGCCCGCGCCAAGAGCGTCGAGCCGAATGCGGTGATCAAGGAGCTCGAGAAGACCAGCTACATCGGCATCCCCGGCACGATCGAGTTCGACGAGATGCACGACGTCAAGCCGGCGGCACCGGGCTACAAGGGCCCGGCGTTCCTGATGGCGCAGTGGCGCGACAAGTGCACCCGCGAGGTGGTGTATCCGAAAGAGATGAAAACCGCAGACTTCATCTATCCGGCCTGGATCAAGAAGTAGGCGGCTCGCGCCACTCCACGCGTGCGCCCCGTGCCGGCCGTGATGGGCCGGCGCCGCGGGACGACCCCGCTTCCACCCAACCGCGAAGTACCCCGCCCTTGCTCGAGATCCTGATCGTCGGCGCCGTCAGCAGCGCCATCTACGCCATGCTGGCGGTGGGCTTCACGCTGATCTTCGGCGTCGCGCGCATCCTCAACCTCGCGCATGGCTCGTTCTATGCGCTCGGCGCCTACGGCGCGTACTTCTTCACCTCGCACCTCCAGCTGCCGCTGCTGCCGGCGGCGCTGCTGGCGATCGCGCTGGTGGCGCTGTTCGGGGTCGGCGTCGAGCGCGTGCTGATCCGGCCGATGCGCCATTCGCAGCTGGCGGTGCTGATGATCACGCTGGCCGCCGCGCTGGTGATCGAGCAGGCCCTGTTCCTGTCGTTCGGCTCCGAATACCGCAACGTGCCGGCCTTCATCGAGGCCAAGTACCACATCGGCGGCGTCGACGTCGCCGGCGCGCGGCTGCTGGCGCTGGGCGTGGGTGTGTGCGTGATCGGCGCGCTGTGGACCTTCATCCAGCGCACGCGCCTGGGCTCGGCGATCCTGGCCATCTCGCAGGATCCGCAGGCCGCGCAGTACATGGGCATCCCGAGCGACCGCATCTTCTCGCTGGTGATGGGCATCTCGGCGGCGCTGGCGGCCACCGCGGGCATCCTCGCCGGCCCGTTCCTGTCGGTGCAGCCGACGATGTGGCTGCTGCCGATCGTCAAGGCCTTCGCGATCGTCGTCGTCGGCGGACTGGGTTCGATCCCGGGCAGCATCCTGGCCGCGCTGATGCTCGGTTATGCCGAGACGCTGGTGGGCTACCTGATCTCGACCGCGTGGACCGAGATCGTCTCGGTGCTGGCCACGCTGCTGATGCTGGTGTTCCGCCCGGCGGGCATCTTCGGCCGTCGCGCGGCATTCTGAGCATGCGGCACCCCAGCGGCGGCCACCGCATCGACGCCGTCGGCGCGGCCGGCTTCATCGCGGCGATGGCGGCGCTGCCGCTGGTGTTCGACAGCAACTACCTGATCGGCATCCTCACCGTCAGCGTGATCTACGGCATCTGGGCCGTGACCTGGGACTTCATGTCGGGCCTGACCGGGCGCGAGAACTTCGGTCACAGCCTGTTCATCGGCGTGGGCGCCTACACCGCAGGCTTCCTGAACACCGTGTTCGGCGCCAGCGCCTGGTGGAGCCTGCCGGCGGCGATGGTGATGGCGGTGGCGTTCGCGCTTCTGATGGGATTCCCGACCCTGCGCCTGAAGGGCCCGTACTTCGCGCTGGCGATGCTGTCCGGGGCGGTGATCATGCAGCGGCTGATGCTGATCTTCTGGGAGTACACCGGCGGCGAGGAAGGCATCAACGGCATCGAGCCGCTGATCCGCTCGCAACTCGGCTTCTACTACTTCGCGCTGGCTTGCCTGGCCGCGGTGACGGCGCTGCTGCTGGCGCTGGCGCGCTCCAACTGGGGACTGATCCTGCGCGCGATCCGCGGTGACGAGGCCACCTGCCAGGCCGCCGGCATCAACGTCACCTTCTACAAGATCGCCTCGCTGATGATCAGCGCGGCATTCGCCGGGGCCGGCGGCGCGCTGTATGCCCATTACCAGTTGCAGGTCAGCCCGCAGCTGTTCGCGGTGGTGACCTCGATCCTGATCATCACCATGGTCTACGTCGGCGGCATGGCAACGATCTACGGTCCGGTGGGTGGTGCGATCCTGCTCGTGCTGCTGACCGAGCTGCTGCGCAACTTCGGCGAGTGGCGGCTGATGGTCTATAGCTGCACGCTGATCCTGATCCTGTTCTTCCTGCCCGGAGGGCTGGTGGCGCCGACCTGGCGCCGGCTGCGCGCGGTGTTCGGAACCTCGCGATGAGCGCCGACATCCTGCTCGAGGTGCGCAACCTGAACAAGCACTTCGGCGGCCTGCATGCGGTGAAGAATGTCTCGTTCGAGCTGCAGCGTGGCGAGATCGTCGGCATCCTCGGGCCCAACGGAGCGGGCAAGACCACGCTGTACAACCTGCTCACCGGTTTCATCGCGCCGGATGCCGGTGGCACGGTGCTGTTGGACGGCCGCTCGCTGCTGGGCCTGGCGCCGCATCGCATCGCCGGGCTCGGCATCTCGCGCACCTTCCAGCTGTGCCGGCCCTTCGTCGGCATGTCGGTGATCGAGAACGTAGTCGTCGGCGCGCTCGGCCCGCGGCGCGTGGCCGGTGGCGACCTGCAGGAGCAGGCGATGTCGCTGCTGCAGCAGGTGGGCCTGCACGGCAAGGAGACGCTGGCCGTCGAGGCGCTGTCCTACGGCGACCAGCGGCGGCTGGAGATCGCGCGTTCACTGGCCGCGCGGCCGCGCCTGCTACTGCTCGACGAGCCCTTCGCCGGGCTGGGCAGCGGCGAGATCGCCGACCTGTCGGCGCTGATCCGGCGCGTGCATGCCGAACAGGGGCTGACGGTGCTGCTGATCGAGCACAAGCTGCACGAATTCATGCGCCTGGTCAAACGTGTCATCGCGCTGGACTTCGGCGAGGTCATCGCCGCGGGCACGCCGGAGGAGATCGTGCGCCACCCGGCGGTGGTCGAGGCCTACATCGGTCGCGGCAACGAGATCGAACAGGCGGGCGCCGATGCTGCTTGAAGTCCGTGACCTGTCGGTGGCTTACGGCAAGGCGGTGGCGCTGGAGCGGGTGTCGCTGGACATCGCCGAGGGCGAATTCGTCGCCGTGCTGGGCCCCAACGGCGCCGGCAAGAGCACGCTGCTGAAGGCCATCTCGCGGGCGCAGCCGTCTTCGGGCACGCTGCAGTTCAAGGGGCGCTCGTTGCAGCCGCTGCCGGCGCACGAAGTGGTCGGCCTGGGCATCTGCCATTGCCCGGAGGGCCGGCGCCTGTTTCCCGAACTCACGGTGCTGAAGAACCTGATGCTGGGGGCCTACCTGCGGCGCAACCGCGCCGAGGTGGCTGCCGACCTGGAGCAGGTCTACGCGCTGTTCCCGATCCTGCGCGAGCGCGCGACACAGGTCGTCAGCACGCTGTCGGGCGGCCAGCAGCAGATGGTGGCGATCGGCCGCGCGCTGATGGGGCGCCCCGCACTGCTGCTGCTCGACGAGCCGTCGGTGGGGATCGCGCACCGGCTGAAGATCGAGATCTTCGACGCCATCAAGCGCATCCAGCAGCGCGGCACCGCGATCCTGATGGCCGAGCAGGATGCGCAATCGGCGCTGCGCATCGCCGACCGCGTGTTCGTGCTCGAGCATGGCCGCGTCGGCCGCTCGGGGTCGAGCCGCGAGTTGGCCAGCGACGACTACATCCGCCAGGCCTACCTGGGCGTGGCCTGAGAGACAGATCCGGCAGCGCCGGCCAACCAAGAGCACCGTGCCGCATGAACCCCGCCGCCCGCGTCCAGGCCCGCGTCTTCGTCAACCCCGGCGCCGAGGCCGCCGCCTCGGCCTACGGCAGCAGCCGCAGCCTGACAGCAACGGGTTTCGCCGCCGCGCTGGCCGAGATTTCGAGCTGGCCGGGCTATGCCGCCACGCCGCTGGTCGCGCTACCCGGGCTGGCGCAGCAGCTCGGCCTGGGCCAGTTGCTCTACAAGGACGAGCGCAGCCGCTTCGGCCTGGGCAGCTTCAAGGCCCTGGGCGGCGCCTACGCGGTGGCCAACGTGCTGCGCCAGCGCGTGATGGCGGCCCGCGGCCTGGACCGGGTGGGCTCGCGCGAGCTGCTGTCGGGGGCCTATGCCGACCTCATCGGCGCGGCCACAGTGACCTGCGCCACCGACGGCAACCACGGCCGTTCGGTGGCCTGGGGCGCGCAGCTGTTCGGCTGCCGCTGCGTGATCTTCGTGCACCAGACGGTCAGCCAGGGCCGGCGCGACGCCATCGCCCGCTACGGCGCCGAGGTGCGCGAGGTAGCGGGCAACTACGACGACGCGGTGCGCCACGCCGCGGCGATCGCCGCCGCCGCAGACTGGACCGTCGTCTCCGACACCTCGTACCCCGGCTACCGCGACATCCCGCTCGACGTGATGCACGGCTATGGCGTGATGGCTGCCGAGGTGGCGCAGCAGCTGGCCGGCGCACCGCCGCCGACCCATGTCTTCGCGCAGGCCGGCGTCGGCGCGATGGCCGCGGCGGTCTGCGCGTCGTTCTGGCTGCACTGGGGCCGGCAGCGCCCACGCTTCGTGGTCGTCGAGCCGACCCAGGCCGACTGCGTCTACCGCAGCCTGCAGGCCGGCCACCCGGTCGCGGTGGGCGGTGCGCTCGACACGGTGATGGCCGGCCTGGCCTGCGGCGAGGTGTCGGATCTGGCCTGGGAGGTGCTGCAAGGCGGCGCCCAGGCGGCGGTGGCCCTGGACGACGGCTGGGCGCTGCAGGCGATGCAGCTGCTGGCCGCGCCGCCGGACGGCGACCCGCCGCTGGTGGCCGGCGAGACCGGCGGCGTCGGCCTGGCCGCGTTGCTGGCCGCGCATACGCAGCCGGCACTGCGCCAGGCGCTGGCACTGGATGATCGCTCGCGGGTGCTGCTGCTGGGCAGCGAAGGCGACACCGATCCGCTGATCTACCGCGAAGTGGTCGGCCGCCCGGCTGCCGAGGTGCTGGCGTGACATCGACCGTTTCGCTGCGCGCCGACGCCGCCCGCCTGTTGCCGCGGCTCGACGCAGCGGCCGCCTGAGGACAGCGCATGCCCAGAATCCTCACCGTGGGTGCGGCCCAGCTCGGGCCGATCGCGCGCAGCGACAGCCGCGCGCAGGTGGTGCAGCGCTTGCTGGCGCTGATGCACGACGCCAAGGCCGGCGGCTGCGACTTGGTGGTCTTTCCGGAACTGGCGCTGACCACCTTCTTCCCGCGCTGGTACTTCGACGATCAGGCCGAGGTCGACGCCTACTTCGAGCGCTGCATGCCCGGGCCCGACACGCAGCCCCTGTTCGACGCCGCGCGCGCACTCGGCCTGGGCTTCTGCCTGGGCTTTGCGGAGCTGGTCGAAGAGGACGGCCGACAGCACCGCTTCAACACCGCGATCACGGTCGACAAGAGCGGGGGCATCGTCGCGCGCTACCGCAAGATCCACCTGCCCGGCCATGCCGAGCACGAGCCGTGGCGGCGCTTCCAACATCTGGAGAAGCGCTACTTCGAGGTCGGCAACCTGGGCTTCAAGGCCTTTCGGGCCGCGTTCGGCGAGGGCAAGGCCGGCATCTTCGGCATGGCCATCTGCAACGACCGACGCTGGAGCGAGACTTACCGCGTGCTCGGCCTGCAGGGCGTGGAGATGATCCTGATCGGCTACAACACGCCGGTGCACAACCCGCCGGCGCCCGAGCACGACGCGCTGTCGCACTTCCACAACCAGCTGGTGATGCAGTCAGGCGCCTACCAGAACGGCAGCTGGGTGGTCGGGGTGGCCAAGGCCGGGATCGAAGAGGGCGTCGAGCAGATCGGCAACTCGATCATCGTCGCGCCCTCGGGCGAGATCGTGGCCGCCTGCACGACCACCGGCGACGAACTCGCGCTGGCGCGCTGCGACCTCGACCTGACGGCCTCGTACAAGAACACGACCTTCAATTTCGCGCGCCATCGTGAGCCTGATCAGTACCGGCTGATCGTCGAGCGCAAAGGCGCGCTGCCACCCGCCCAGGGCTGAGCGGCGGGCACGCCGAGCGCTCCCGCACGGCCCTGGCCGCGAAGCACATCACGAGCGCGTCGCCAGTGAAGCCCAAGCTCTCGCTCCAGCCGAGCCCGACGGCAAGCCACCCGGCCCGCATGCTCGGGGGCGATGCATG
>JANOJJ010000354.1:0-2473 GCA_031408155.1 Rubrivivax sp. | reverse complement strand
GACCGGCCCGAAGACCTCAAGCAATTCGACGAGTTGCTGGGCTGCGCCAAGACCGTGTTCCCGTACGTCGAGAACCACCTGTTCTATGTCGAGCACTGGTTCCACTCGGTGTTCTGGAACAAGATGCGCGAGGTCGGCGTGATCATGAAGGAGCATGGCGTCATCGCCGACGTCGAGGACATCTGGCTGCTCAAGCGCGACGAGATCAAGTCGGCGCTGTGGGACATCGTCACCGCCTGGGCCACCGGCGTCACGCCGCGCGGCACCCAGACCTGGCCGGCCGAGATCGAATGGCGCAAGGGCGTGATGGCGAAGTTCAAGGAGTGGAACGCGCCGCCCGCGATCGGCACTGCGCCCGAGCTGATCCAGGAGCCGTTCACGATCGTGCTCTGGGGCGTGACCAACAAGTCGCTTGCCGACTGGGCCTCGGTGCAAGAGGTGGCCGACCCCGACACGATCACCGAGCTCAAGGGCTTCGCCGGCAGCCCCGGCATCGTCGAAGGCAAGGCGCGCGTGTGCAAGACGGTGAGCGAGGTCGGCGAGCTGCTCGACGGCGAGATCCTGGTCGCGCCGACCACCTCGCCGTCGTGGGCCCCGGCGTTTGCCAAGATCGGTGCCTGCATCACCGACGTCGGCGGCGTGATGAGCCACGCGGCGATCGTCTGCCGCGAGTACGGCATGCCGGCGGTGGTGGGCACGGGCCACGCCACCAAGATCATCAAGACCGGCATGATGATCCGCGTCGACGGTTCGACCGGCGCGGTCAGCATCACGCGCTGACAAGGGGGCACCCGATTGGCCGCGTTCGACAGCATGGCGAAGGCCATCGGCCAGACGCCGCTGGCCCCATCGCAAGCGGGGCCGCCGCTCGTGTGCTGGCTGCAGGACTGCCGCAAGGAGTCGGTGGCGCTGGTCGGCGGCAAGTGTTCGTCGCTGGGCGAGCTGATCGCCGCCGGCGTGCGCGTGCCGCCCGGCTTTGCGCTGACCACCGAAGGCTACCGCCGCTTCATCGCCGACGCTGACATCGCACACGACGTGCAGGCCCAGCTGGTCGGTCTCGATTTACGCGACCTGCAAGCGCTTGCAGCGGCGAGCGCACGCATCCGCGCGCTGATCGAAGCGCACGAGTTCTCGGAACAGATCGAAGACCTGGTCGCCGAGTGCTACCGCAAGCTGTCGCTGCGCTGCGGCCTGCCGGCCGCGCCGGTGGCGGTGCGCTCGAGCGCCACTGCCGAAGACCTGGCCGACGCCAGCTTCGCCGGCCAGCAGGACACCTACCTCTGGATCCGCGGCGTCAACGAGGTGCTGCACCACATGCGGCGCTGCATCTCGAGCCTGTACACCGGTCGCGCCATCGCCTACCGCGCCAACAAGGGCTTCGGCGACGAGCATCTGGCCATCAGCGTGGGCGTACAGAAGATGGCCAACGCCTACACCGCGGGCGTGATGTTCACGATCCATCCGGCCAACGGCGACCGCTCGGTGATCGTCATCGATTCGAACTTCGGCTTCGGCGAATCGGTGGTCTCGGGCGAAGTGACACCGGACCATTTCGTCGTCAACAAGGTCACCCTCGACATCATCGACCGCACCATCTCGCAGAAGCTGGTCTGCTACACGGTCGACCCGAAGGCGCAGGTCGCGCATGCGATCGACGTGCCGTTCGAACGCCAGAAGGTGCAGTCGCTGATCGACGACGAGATCACCGAGCTGGCCTGGATGGGCAAGCAGATCGAGAAGCACTACGGCCGCCCGATGGACATCGAATGGGCGGTCGACAAGGACCTGCCCGCGGGCGGGAACATCTACATCCTTCAGGCGCGCCCCGAGACCGTGTGGAGCGCACGCCGCCAAGCTGCGGTCAGCAAGACCACTGGTTCGGCGATGGACTACATCCTGTCGGCAATGCTGACCGGCAAGAAGGTCGGCTGACCCCATCGCAGCCCTTCAACACGACAACAAACTGAAACGGAGACGACATGAATGCACGTACCGAAGTCCGCCCCATCGACGACCTGCGCAGCTACATCGCCGCGCTCGAGGCGCACGGGCAATTGCACCGCGTGAAGACCGAGGTCGACTGGAAGTTCGAGCTCTGCCACGTCTCCAAGGTCAACGAGGAGCAGAAGGGCCCGGCGCTGATGTACGAGAACGTCAGGGGCTACGACATCCCGGTCTTCACCAGCGCCTTCACGACGCCGCTGCGCCTGGCCATCGCACTCGAGCAGGATCCGTCGCTGACGATGAGCCAGCTGTCCCGCAAATGGATGGAGCTGACCACCAAGCAGATGATCAAGCCGGCTTCGTCGCAGGCGCCCGCTCGTCTTCCGGCGCCGTAGCACCGGCGGACGGCGAGTCGAGGAACGCGACCACGTTGTCCCGTCTGGGGAAGTGCGGATCCCCGAGCAGGAAGACCAACGGCGGCACGCCCGCCGCGCCGACCGCCTCGGCGGCGAGTTCCGCCGTCATGCCG
>JANOJJ010000351.1:0-2233 GCA_031408155.1 Rubrivivax sp. | reverse complement strand
GGTCGAAGTCGACGCTGGCGGTGTAGCGCTTGACCAGGTCGCTCATCGGCTCTGAAAACAGCGCGGACCAGGCTTGGGCCTTGTTGGCCAGGGGGTCGGAAGACATCGTGAGGCGCGGCGGGCGGGGCAGGGGTGCGCTGCAAGCGCAGGGCTGCGTATTATCGGCGCCACCGCCCCTCCGTCATGTCTGAGCGCACCTCCCACGAGCCCGACTTCTCTCCGACCGGCTCGCGCCCGGTCAGCGTTTGGCCCGAGAGCCAGCACGTCAGCGAGTTCCGCAGCACCTCGCAGGCGCTGACCGACGAGCGGCTGCGCGACGGTGCGAGCGCGGCCTTCGACGTTTGCCATCCGGCGCTCGGCCTGCGTGCCGTGCTGCTGGTGCAGGCTGTGCTGGCGGTGGTTGCGCTGAGCACCGCCGTCAACAGCGCGGACTGGCTGGCACGCCAGGGTGCGGGCGCCTTCGCCGGCGCGGCCGGCACGGTGTTGTGGCTGGTGCTGCTGTGTTGGCTGCGGCCCTGGCTGGCCCGGCGCAGCGCGCCGGCGCGCGCTGCGGCCGTGCTGACGCTGGGCGCGGTGGTGTCGCTGCTGGCCTGGGGCCCGCTGTGGATGGCCGGCCTGGCGGCCGACGGCGGCGGCTTGCGCCTGCTCGGCGTGCCGTTGGCCGGTGCCGGTTTTGCCGCGCTGCTGTGGGCCTGGCTGGAGCTGCGCGAGCGCATCTGGCAGCCGGCCACCGCCAGTGCGCGGCTGGCCGAACTGCAGTCGCGCATCCGTCCGCACTTCCTGTTCAATGCGCTCAACACGGCGCTGGCCCTGGTGCGCGTCGATCCGGCCAAGGCCGAGGCGGTGCTGGAGGATCTGGCCGAACTGTTCCGCGTCGCGCTGGCCGAGAGCGGCGTCTCGGTCTCGCTGGCGCAGGAGATGGCGCTGGCGCAGCGCTACCTGGCCATCGAGCAGGTGCGTTTCGGCGATCGCCTGCACGTGAGCTGGGCGATCGACCCGCGCGTCGACAGTGCGCGCGTGCCGCCGCTGGTGCTGCAACCGCTGGTGGAAAACGCGGTGCGGCACGGCGTTGAGCCGTCGCTGGATGGGGGCCGCATCCGCATCGAGGCGATCGCACGGCGCGGGCAGGCGCTGCTGACCGTGCACAACTCGGTGGGCGCCGATCCGTCGCCGCCGGGCAACGGCATGGCCTTGCTCAACGTGCGCGAGCGATTGAGGCTGCTGCACGACGTGGGCGGACAGTGCGACACCTGGCGCGACGAGCAGGGCTTTCACGCCCGCATCACGGTGCCCCTGACATGACGCCGATCCTGCGCACCCTGATCGTCGACGACGAACAGCTGGCCCGGCTGCGTCTGCGCACGCTGTTGCAAGAATGCAGCGACCCGGCGGTGCAGGTGGTGGCCGAAGCCGGCAATGCGCAGACGGCACTCGAGTGGCTGCAGGCCGACGAGGACTGCGACCTGGTGCTGCTGGACATCCGCATGCCCGGACGCGACGGCTTGCAACTGGCCGCAGCGCTGCGCTCGCTGCCGCACCCGCCGGCGGTCGTGTTCGTTACCGCGCATGGCCACCATGCGCTGCGCGCCTTCGACCTCGACGCGGTCGACTATCTGACCAAGCCGGTGCTGCGTGACCGGCTGCAGGCCGCACTGCGCCGCGTGGTGCAGCGTCGCTGGCCGATCGAGAGCCAGCCCGTACCGTTGGAGGACGAGCCGGTGCTGGTGGTCAGCGACCGCGGCCGCGTGCTGCGCATTCCGGTGGCCGAGGTGCTGCTGCTCAAGGCCGAGCTGAAGTACGTGACGCTGCGCACGGCCAGCGCCAGCCACCTGCTCGACGATTCACTGACCGACCTCGAGCGGCGCCTGGGCGGCGGCTTCATCCGCATCCATCGCAACGCGCTGGTGGCCGCGCGCGCGGTGCGTGAGTTGCGTCGCCATGCCGATGACGGTGTCGACGAAGGCTGGGCCGTGCGGGTGGCCCCGATCGACGAATGGCTGCCGGTCTCACGCCGGCAGCTGCCCGCTGTGCGCGAAGCCCTGGCCAGCCCGTGATCAAGCCGCTGCCGCGCGGGTGGTCGAGGTCGGACATTGGCGTTGACAGCGCGCAGAGGCTGAGAGGCAATCGCTCGCACCCGCGTGAGCCCCAGAAAGGGCCCAATCTAGTGTAGTGTGGCATAAATAACGGAACTTATGTGGCGATTCTCGCTCCAGGTAAGCTGGAGGTCAAAGCC
>JANOJJ010000263.1:0-2331 GCA_031408155.1 Rubrivivax sp. | reverse complement strand
CTCGGGGCGGAAGGTGACGCAGGGGCTCAAGATCTCGATGAAGGAGAAGCCCGGATGCCGGATTGCCTGCGCAATGACCTCGGCGGTGCCGTTGGGGTCGCCCGAGAAGGCGCGGGCGACGAAGTTCGCACCCGAGGCCAGCGCGATCACCAGCGGGTGGAAGACGCGCACCCCGGTGCCGCCGGGCGAGAGCTTGTTGTCCCAGTCGGGCTCGGTGGTGGGCGAGGCCTGGCCCTTGGTCATGCCGTAGACATGGTTGTCCATGACGATGTAGGTCAGGTCGACGTTGCGCCGGCAGGCGTGCAGGAAGTGGTTGCCGCCGATCGAATAGCCGTCGCCGTCGCCGCTGGCCACCAGCACGGTGAGCTCGGGGCGCGCGACCTTCAGCCCGGTGCCGGCGGCCAGGGAGCGGCCGTGCACGCCGTGGAAGCCGTAGCAGGAGGTGTAGGCCGGGATGCGCGACGAGCAACCGATGCCGGACACCACCGCCACCTCATGCGGCGGGCGCTGCAGCATGGCCAGCGCCTTGGTGATCGAGGCCAGCACCGTGTAGTCGCCACAACCCGGGCACCAGATCGGCTTGTAGCCGGACTTGTAGTCGGCCGCGGTCATCACCGCGGCCGGGACGCTGAGGTCGTTCATGCGGGTTGCCTTTCTTCGGCACCAGAGCGTTGCCATTCGATGATGGCGGCGGCCAGTTCGGCCGGGCGCAGCGGCAGTGGCCCGGGGCGGTGGAAGCTCGATGGCCGGCCTGGCAGGTCGACCATCGAACGCAGGTAGCGATAGAGCTGGGCACCGTGGTTTTGCTCGACCACGAGCACGCGCCTGACGCCGGCCAGCGCCTGATCCATCGGACCGACCTGCAGTGGCGCGAGCAGGCGCAGCACGATCAGACGCGACGGACTACCGGCCGCAGCCGCACGCGCCACCGCCTCGCGCACGGTGCCACTGACCGAGCCGAAGGTGATGACGGCAAAGTCGCCCTCGCCTTCGATGTCGGCCCAGCGCGGCCCGTAGTCGTACAGCGCCAGCTTGCGTTCGCGCTTGTCCAGCTGCAGCCGGTGGTCCTTGGCCTGGCTGCTCGGGATGCCGGCTTCGGTGTGCTCCAGGCCGTCGGCCGTGTAGACCACGCCCGGCGTGCCGGGAATGGCCATCGGCGAGATGCCGGACGGCGTATTGCGGTAACGCTTGTAGTCGGGCGTGTTGGCGCCTGCGGTCAGCCGCCGGGCGACCAGCCCGCTGTCTGCCGGCCGATCGATGATCGCGCGCGACTGGCCCATGAACTGGTCCGAGAGCACGATCGCCGCAGTCTGCAGCGCTTCGGCCAGGTAAACCGACCATTGCGTGGTGGCCACGCAGTCGGCGATCGAGGTCGGCGCCAGCACCAGTCGAGGTGCGTCGCCGTGCAGGCCGTTGACGGCAAATGACAGGTCGCTCTGTTCGCTCTTGGCCGGGATGCCCGTCGACGGGCCGCCGCGCATCACGTCGACGACGACGATCGGCACCTCGGCGGTGACGGCCAGTCCGAGCGCCTCGGTCATCAGCGACAGACCCGGGCCTGCGGTGGCGGTCAGCGACGGCACGCCGCCGTAGGACGCGCCGATGATCATGTTGATCGACGCCAGTTCGTCCTCGGCCTGCAGCAGGCTGCCGCCGACCTTGGTCAGCGCCGGCGCCATCCACTCCAGCAACTCGGTGGCCGGCGTGATCGGGTAGGCGGCCACGAAGCGGATGCCGCCGCGCAGCGCGCCGTAGCCGGCGGCTTCGTTGCCGCTGATCAGCCAGCGCGGGCCGGACGCTGGCGCGCCGGCATCGAGCCTGGCCATGCCGCTGATCTTGCCGGCTTCGGCAAAGCCGACGTGCAGCGCGGCCAGGTTGGCCACCAGCCCGGCTTCGGCGCGCTTCCACGACGCCCGCAGCGCGGCCTCCAGCGCGTCCAGCGGCAGTCCGGCCAGGCCGCCCGACAGGCCGAGTGCAATCATGTTGACCCAGCAGCCGGGGATGCTCTTGGCCAACTTTTTCAACGGCAGGGCCAGGCACTGGGCGCCGCTGGCGGCAAAGACCTCGGGCGCAGCGCCTTCGTCGGCGTCGCCGATCACCACGCTGCCTGGCCGCAGCGGGATCTCGTCGGCAAAGCGGTTGACGTTCTGCCAGTCCATCGCCAGCAGCAGATCGAAGCTGTCGTCCAGCGCGTCCATCGGACGGCGCGCCAGGCGCAGCAGGGCGCCGGCCTCGCCGCCGCGGATCTGCGGACCGCTGGTGCGCACGAACAGGCCGTACAGGCCGGCCCGCGCCGCTGCGTCCAGCAGCATGGTGCCGGCGGTCATGACG
>JANOJJ010000158.1:0-7055 GCA_031408155.1 Rubrivivax sp. | reverse complement strand
GGCCGCGCCCCGAACGTGCGCCAACGCCGAAGCTGGCGCTGCGCTCGATCAGGGCCCGACCAGGATGTCCGCACCCAGCCAGGCCGGGTGGGTGGTCTGGCCAAGAATGGCGATCGTCACGCCGGGCGTGGTGTTCACGCCGTCGGCGTCGTAGCTCAGCGCGCCGCTGGCCGCGTCGTAGTCGAGGTAGCGGTTGCTGTCGGGGTCGATGCTCTGTCCGTCACGCAACTTGCTGAAGATGGCTGCCGACAGCACGATCTTGTCGACCCCCGGCACGAAGTCGGTGATCAGGTCCGCAGCTCGAAGCGCACCGGCACTGTCGAAGACAAAACGATCCTTGCCGCTGCCGCCGGTCAGCCTGTCGGTGCCGTCGCCGCCGGCCAGGGTGTCGTCGCCTTCGCGGCCGTCGATGACGTCGTTGCCGGCAAGGCCGGAGAGTTTGTCACCGCTCCTGTAGCCGATGATCGTGTCGTCGCCCGCGGTCGGAGCGATGACCATCTTGCGCACGTCCTTGGGCGCCCAACTGGCGCCACTGGCGAACACGATGGTCTCGATCGTCTGCGTGCCGTCGGCAAAGTAGCCGCTGATCTGGAGCTGGTCGGCGCTGCCGCCGATCGTCAGCAGCAGCGAGTCGCCCACGCGCGACGGCTTCAGGTTGGCCGTCGTCACGCCGGGCTGCAGCGCCAGCACGTCGATGTCGAAGCTGCCCGGCAGGTCGCCGTTGCCCACCGCATAGACCGCGCCGCTTGCGCTGTCGAACAGGTCGGCGTCCCAACCGGCGGTGGCCAGCGCTTCGTTGATCACGTCCTGAGCGTCGCCGATGCCGAAGACATAACGGTCGCTGCCGGCGCCGCCGCTGAGGTGGTCGTTGCCGGCGCCGCCGTTCAGCAGGTCGGCGCCGGCGTTGCCGGCCAGATGGTCGTTGCCGTCGCCGCCGACCAGGGTGTCGCGGCCGGTGTTGCCGAACAGCACGTCGTTGCCGCCCAGGCCACGCAGGTTGTCGTTGCCGCCCAGGCCCATCATCCAGTCGTCGGCGACGCCCAGCGTGTCGCCGGTCAGGGTGTCGTTGCCGGCCGTGCCGAGCGTGACCCGGTAGGCGCTGCCGACGTTGACCGCCAGCGAGCCGGCGCTGGCAAAGGTGCCGTCCTCGTCGACCAGGTCGACGCTGATGGTCTTGCTGCCGCCGCTGGCATAGGTGTGCACGAAGCTGCCGCCGCTGGCCACGAGCTGCGTCGTGCCATCGCCCCAATTGATGGTCCGGCTGGTGACGGCGTCGGCGCCCGGGTCGGTGATCGGGCCCAGGTTCAGCGTGTAAGCCGTGCCCACCTGTGCGCTGGCCGCGCCGCTGAGCGCGATCGTCGGCGCGACGTTGTCCACCGTAACCGCCATGACCTGGAAGGTGGTGGCACCGGTGACCGGATCGATGCCCGTCGCGTGGATCTGGACCAGGTTGCCGCCGACCGGGTTGTCGGCATAGAGATGCGTGAAAACACCGGTCAGCGACGGAAAGAACGCCTGCGCCACCAAGGTGCCATCGCCCCAATCAATGGTGTAGGCCAATCCAGGGGCGAGTCGAAGTGTGTAGGTCGAGCCTTCGTTCATAGCGGTTTCCTTGGCTGAATTGCCGGCTCTGGTGCGGTGGCACGTTGAGACATTCGCATCGATGGCAGGTGACGGGTTGGCTGCTTGAACCCACCCGCGAGCCCGGTTCTCATCGACTGCACCTGCAACCGGTCGAGACTGACGGGCGCGGTGGCCTCAGCCAGCGGTTTATTGACCGCGATACGCTGCAAAGTGCATTCCACGATCACTGCACCAACACGGTGTTGCCTGGCATCGCATTGTTGACCTCGCTTGTTTCGCGCAGCACGCTGCCATCGTCGGCGATCGCGCCGATGGTGTACGTGCGGGGCGTGAGGGTGGTTGGAATGCTGACGTTCAATGTCAGCGGGATCGACTGCCCGGCACCGATCGACGACACCGCGACGGTGCCGATGCGGCGGTCGTTGGCGGTGATCGTCGAATTGGTCGACAGGTAGAAGCCGACGTTGAAGGTTGTCGGCAGCGGGTTGGCATTGTCCCTGCCCTGATTGGACACGGTGCCGAATGCGCCGACGCCCTGGTTCGTCACGGTGCCGGTCAGCGTGACGACCTGACCACGGGTTGCGCTGCTCGGCGCGGCGACCGCGGTCATCACCAGATCGGGACCGATGGTGACCACCATCGTGTTGCCGGCCAGCGCATTGTTGGTCTCGTTCGATTCAGCGGTCAGCTTGTCGTAGTCGGCGATGGCACCGAGGCGATAGGTGCCCGCCGCCAGGTTGACCCGGAGCTGGGTGCTCATCGAGAACGGCACCGACTGGCCACCAGCGAGCGAGGCGACCGAGGCGGTGCCTATCAATTGGTCGTTGGTGGTGATCGTCGCATCGCTCGAGGCGTAGATGCCGACGGCTACCGGGGTGGTGATCGCCAGCGTGCCTTGATTCTTCACGGTGCCGGTGAAGGTGACGGTCTGACCGGTGGCGGCGCTGGTCGGCCCGGCGATCGCGAGCGTCACCAAGTCGGCGCTGTAGCTGACGGCCAGCCGAGTGCCGCTGGTCCGTGCGTTGTTGACCTCGTTGGTCTCGGCGACCAGGTTGTCCGGGTCGGCGATCAAACCGACGTAGTAACTGCCGGCCGGCACGCTGGTCGGAACCGTGGTGCTGGCACTGACGCTGCGCGAGGCACCGCCGGCGAGCGCAGCGGTTGTCACGCTGGCCAGTGGCGTATCGGCCGCGGTAATGACGGAGTCGGCCGACAGGTACCAGCGCACCGTCGACGCAGGAGCACTCGCCGTGCCCAGGTTCCTGACCGTCCCGGTGAGCGTGATCGAAGCCCCGTTTTGTGCCTTGGTCGGGTTCGAGACGGCCGATATGTTGAGGTCTACCGGCAACGTCGAAGTGGTGATCTGGTTGCCGAGCCTGGCGTTGTTGGTCTCGTTGGTTTCGATGATCGTGTTACCCGCATCGGCGATCGCACCGATGTAGTACGTGCCGATCGGCAGCGTCACCGGGATCATGGTCGGCAGGCTGACGAGCGTCGATGTGCCGCCGGCCAGCGCCGGGATCGCAAGCGTGCCGACGAGGATGTCGGTGCTGTCGATGACGGTGTTGGTCGACAGATAGAAGTTCAGCGTCGACGCTGCGGCCGGTCCGCTGCCGAGGTTGGCGAGCGTTGCGCTCAGCGTGACGGCGCCGCCGGTATTGGCGCTGGTCGGCCCTGAGACTGCCGTTGGCGCCAGGTCGACCGACAGGTTGGCCACCGCGATGGTGTTGCCGGCGGCTGCGTTGTTGGCTTCATCGGCCTCGTCGAGCGTGTTCGCCGGGTCGACGATGGCGCCGATGAAGTAGGTGGCGGTGGCGATCGTGGTCGGGATCGCCAGGTTGGCGCTGACGACCTGTTGCGTGCCGCCCGGCAGCGCAGGCGTGGCAACGCTGCCGAGCAGTGAATCGGCAGTCGTGACGACGCCGTCGATCGACAGGTAGAAGTTCACGCTCGACGCGGCTGCCGGCGAGTTGCTCGGATTGGCCACGGTGGCGTTGAGCGCGACCACGTCGCCACGATTGGCGCTGGCCGGGCCGCTGACGGCCGAGACCGACAGGTCGGGCGCCGAGAAGCGCTCGCTTCCGGCGGCTGACGCGAAGTCAATGAAGGTGAAGGCCTGGGTCGGTGTCCAACTGCCGGTGAAGATGCCGTCAGCGGCCGCCAGGTCGGGCGCGATGCCGTCGTCGCGCAACGTGAGGGACTGGCCAGAAGACGCGGTACCCGTCACCGGACCGACGCTGGCGCCGCAGTTGATGCTGAGCGCCGACACCGTGCTCGAGGTGCCGACGGAGAACCCCGGCGGAACGTCGACCAGCGAGAACAGGGGCCGGTTGACGCAGGTCATCGAGCCGAACGCGTTGAGCCTGCGGCCCGAGATCGTGCTGCCGTTCAGCGACGCGATGGCGTCGCCGCCGGTCAGGATGAGATTCTTGATTGCGCGCCAGTCGCGCGTCGGGTCCTGCGCCTTGAGCAAGGCAGCAACCCCGACCACATGCGGCGCCGCCATCGAGGTGCCGGACCCGTTACCGTAGTTGTTGAAGTTCAGCGTGCTCATGATCGACACGCCTGGCGCGCCGAGGTGCACCGATCGACGCCCGAAATGGGAGAAGACGGCTCGTGCGTCGTTGTGGTCGGTGGCCGCGATCGACAGCAGGTTGGGCAGCTTGTAGTCGGCCGGGTAGAAATCGACGGTGTCGTTGTCGAGACCTGAGTTGCCGGCGGCGGCAACAAACAGGATGTCGCCTTGGGCGGCGATGGTGTCGCTGAGGATTTGCGAGAAGCTGGCCAGCGCGCCCCAGCTGTTGTTGGTGGCGACGATGTTGACGCCGCGCGCCTTCAGGTCACGCGCGTACTCGAGGCAGGCGATGGCCCCGGACAGCACACCGTTGCCGGTTGCATCGAGAAACTTGCAGCCGATGATGCGCACGTTCCAGTTGACGCCGGTGATGCCGACACTGTTGTTGCCGACGGCGCCGAGGATTCCGGCGATATGGGTGCCGTGGCCGTTGTCGTCCATCGGGTTGGACGTCCCGGCGACGACGTTGATGCCGTGGATGTCGTCGATCTGGCCATTGCCGTCGTCGTCGATTCCGTTGCCCGCAATCTCGCCCGGGTTGATCCACATGTTGGGCGTCAGGTCCTGGTGCGTGTAGTCGACGCCGGTGTCGATCACCATCAGCACCACGTTGGCGCTGCCGGTGGTGATGTCCCAGGCCGGCGGCGCCTTGATTGCGGCGCCGGGTGTGCCCAACGTCTGCCCGCTGTTGTTCAGGCCCCAGAGCAGCGAGAAGCCGGGATCATCCGGCGTGGCCAGCGCGGTCACGACATAGTTGGGCTCGGCGTACTGGACGTTGGGGTCGGCACGGTAGCGCGCGACCGCGTCTTCGACCTTCCGCGCCGACGCGATCCCGACGTGCTGGATCCCGGTGCTGTTGAATACGCGCAGCTTGACGCTGC
Organism: Rubrivivax sp.; assembly: GCA_031408155.1. Lineage (GTDB taxonomy): Bacteria > Pseudomonadota > Gammaproteobacteria > Burkholderiales > Burkholderiaceae_C > Rubrivivax. Next base: position 2,015 of record JANOJJ010000158.1, on the reverse strand, counting down.
CTTCGTCGGCGTGCTTGGCATTCTTGGTGGTTTCCGACACCCCGGCCTTGAACTTGACCAGGATTTGACCTTCCCGCACTTCCTTGTCCTTCTTGGGCCACTTGTTGTTGCCCAAGCTCAGGAAGTCCTGCGCGAACACGTCGGTGCCCAGCAGCAGGGATGCGGCGGCAAGCAGGGTCAGCCAGTGGCTGCGCGGTCGGGTCTTCACTGCGGATCCTTTCGATGCCTGGAGGGGTCGGTCTGTTCCGACAGAGCAAAGGTCGATGACGTTGCTGCGAGCGCTGCACACCTGCAGGCCGACGGGCATCGTCCGACTCCGGCTCAGTGCTGCCGTCCACGTGTGGCCACATGGCCATTCATGCACGAAAGGGTATCCGCGATGTTAGGGCTTGACATCACGGTTTCGGGTGTGACCAATCGTCGCGGGCAGCCCTGGGCGGGCTCGGCCGAGAGCGCCATGTCATGATTGAATCGAAGCGGTCGAGGTGCGCGCCGATCAGCTCGGTGGCAACATGTCGAGGTCGGTCGACGCCGATCCGCAGTCGTCAAGGATGAACTCAATAACGTTTTACATGAGAGGTATCACGAGCCGACTTGTCAGGGCACTGGTGGCGGCCCTGGCGCTGGCTGCAGCGGCACAGGCGCAGCGGGTGCGCTTCGACGACGTGGCGCCCATCCTCGCTGCGCGCTGCGCCATCTGCCACGCTGGCGCCGCGGCGCCGCTGGGCCTGCAACTCGATTCGCTCGAGGGCCTGCTCCGGGGCAGCAGTAACGGTGCCGTGGTCACGGCAGGCAGTCCGCAGAGCAGCGAACTGGTGCGCCGGATCAAGGGTCAAAGCCTGCCGCGCATGCCGATGACCGGACCGCCCTACCTGTCGGATGCCGAAACCGGACTTTTCGAGCGCTGGGTGGCCGGCGGACTCGAGCCCGGTGCATCCAGCGACGCGGCGCCGGTCGCGGCCTTGCCAGCGCCTCGCCCGCGGCCCGGCGAAGCGGTGACCTATGCCCATGTGGCGCCGATCCTTGCCACCCGCTGCGCCAAGTGCCATGCAGCCAACGGCCTGATGGGCGCGGCGCCCGAGGGCTATGTGCTGACCTCGTTCGAGGCCACGCTGGCCGCTACCGACCGCGCCCGTGTCGTGCCCGGCGCAGCGCAGGCCAGTGAACTGGTGCGGCGCATCCGCGGCCAGGCCCGCCCGCGCATGCCGTTCGACGGCCCGCCCTGGCTGAGCGACGACGAGGTGGCGCTGATCACGACGTGGATCGACCACGGTGCACGCAGCGCCGATGGCGTGCGTGCACGTGTGCCCGCCGGGGCGCCGGTTCGCCTGCATGGCACGCTGCGCGCCGGCGGGCGGCTCGACGACCTGCTGCTCGCGCCCGGCGCCGGCACGCGCCGCGACGGCAACCCGGGCCCGGGTGACTACGTCGAGGTTCGCGGCCAGGTGCAGGCCGACGGCAACGTCGTTGCGCAGCGCATCCGCCGCCGCTGAGTTGCGGCATCGAACGCGTCCCTTCTTGCCTGCGCCGATGCCGGTTGCGGCCCGCGCTCAGGGCCCTTGATTCGCCGCTGCCGGGCTGCTTGCAGCAGATGCAGCCGCCGCGCCGGATCGTGCACGCGGGCGATCGACGAGCTCCGCTTCAGGCACCGCCGTGAAGCGCCAGTCGGCGTAACTGCGTGCCTGCTCGAAACTCGCATAGGGCAAGGCAAATCGCCCCGTCTTCAACGGCGCCGCGGTGGAGCGGCTGTAGACGCCGATGATCTGGCCGCGTGGATCGCGGATCAGTCCCCACGCCTGCCCCTGCGTCATCGGGTCGGGGTAGACCTGGCGCAGGAAGCGCCGGCGCGCCGGGCTGCGCGGGTCGAGCAACAGGTCCTGCAGCGCGAGCGGAAAGATGGTGTCATTGCCGCCACCGACCTGCGAGTAGGCGACGATCGAGCGCCGGATCTGGTCGCCGGCCCACAGCAGTTGCCGTTCGCGCTCGCGCCGCTGGACCTGGCTCCAGATCGTCGC
>JANOJJ010000191.1:0-6280 GCA_031408155.1 Rubrivivax sp. | reverse complement strand
GGCCCCCGGCAACATCGACGTGTCGGGCACGCGCACCCGATGGTCACTGGTAGGCCAGGGGACATCAGACACGCTGTTGGGTTGGGTGGGTTCATTCATGGTGGGTTCCTTAGAAGTTCAGGCCGCCTGGGTCAGCAGGTCGACCTTGCGGGCGGCCATGCGAGCACCAAGCTCGGCCAAATCGAGCGAGGATGCCTTGGCCTTGGGGAACATTTCGTTGTGTTCCTCCTTGACGTGGTGCTTCACGTACTCGGACAGCACCTTGACCTTGGCGTCGTACATCTCGCCATCGGGCTCGATACCTTCGAGTTGCGCGATCAGGCCCTTGACGCCGACGTGCTCGACCGTGGCTTCAGGCACCAGCAGCTTGTCCTTCAACGCGGCCTTCACGGCCGGGTAGAAGATCTCTTCCTCGATTTGCGCGTGCACGCTCAGGGCCGTGCAAATCTCTGCGACCAGCGCCTTCTTGTTGGCGACTGAATGAGTCTTCTCGTACTCGGCAAACAGGTGGCTCACCGCCTCGTGGTCGGCCTTGAGCAGCGCGATGGCGTCCTTGGGCCTGGGGGTTGCCTTGCGCGACGCAGCGGTCCTGGTGGCGGTCATGGGGAGTCCTTCGGTGTGTTGGGGTGTGACGTGTGCAGTCAGTTCACGAAGAGCGCGATCAAAATGATGATCGGGATGGGGATGCCGAGAAACAGAAGAAGGAGTGAACGCATTGTGGCCTCTGGTGCAGAGTGATGGAGGGGTGCTCAGGCGTCGCGGCGCCGACCACCGAAAGTCGCAGCCAGGCTGGCGACGAATGCGCCGCCCAGCAGCGACACGAAGAGCCAGAGCGCGCTGTAGGCCGAGGCCTTGCGGGCCTTGTCGGCCGCGTCGCGAACTGCAACTTCCGCGTCGCGCACCTTGGCCTGGGCCTTGGCATAGACATCGGCGACCCGTTTCTCCGCGTCCGGCTGTGACAGACCCGTGCGCTGGGCCACGATCTGTCCGACGTAGCGAATGTCTTCGGGCGGCAGTTGCTCCGACCGGCTGACGTTCATGAAGATGCGACTGACCTCCGCAGCGTCCTTGCCGGACGCCCGCTCACTGGCCTCGATGTTCGCTGCCGGACCTGTGGTTCCAACGGCCGGCGCAGCGGCGGCGGCATCGCGTCGGAAAAGCGAATCGACGAAGTAACCCATCGACCCACCATCGGTGCCCTGCGGCATGCGTGCCGAGGCTGCGGCGCTGCCCACGGCCGAAGTTGCCATGCTGGCAACGCCGCCGACCATCGAGGCGCCGGCCTGCACGCCGCCGCTCAGGATCGAGCCGATGACCGAGGTCAGCAGCGCGGCGGTGGCCAGGGAGGCTACGGCCCACGCCAGGAAGCCATGCGCCGTGTCGCGAAAGTAAACCTCGTCGGTATGCACTTCGATCCACTTGGTGCGCAGGCGGCCGGCGAGGTAGCCGCCCATTGCCGACGCGAGCAATTGGGTCAGCGTCAGCCAAAGGATCGTCGATACGCCAAAGGTCGTGCCGCTGACGCCGTCACGGGCCCAGGGCGACACCGAGGACAACCCGAGCCCGACACCGAGGATCAGCAGGATCAGAGACAGCGATGCGGCAGCAGCGGCGCCTGCGACGATGGCACCCCACGAGACAGCGCTGGTAAGCGACCGTGGGTTGTCAGCGAAGTTGTCCGTGAGGCCGCGGGTGCGGTCAAGGATCTCAGCGGTTGCTGAGGTGGAAAGGGCCATCGGAACTCCTGTCGGCGACAGGCCAATCGAACGTCGGAAGTACCGACGCCTCATGCCAATCGCAAAGGAGGCAACCGTAGGCAACGGACCTTGTCGGGTCTGTGCGTTTGCGCACGTTGCGCCCTGCGGACTCCACACAGACGCCCGCGACGCCCGGTCAAGGCCCGCGACGACGACGCAAAACCCTTAGTCCACCGTGGGAGGGCACGGCTCGCTTGACAGTGCAAACCGCACTCTGTAGGACGCAGGCAGGGTTGAACAACTGAAGGTTGTCGACCTGCGGCGAGGGCACCACTTCCTTGCGAACGACGCTCACGACAGAGCAGACGCAGGCCTGAAGGGAGCCAAACGACGACTCTGGAACCGAGCCGCCGGCCGATGGATGTCGGTGCAAGTGCAAGTCGCTCCATTCCAGTGTGGCAGGCTCATTTGCCCTCCAGATCGGTGCGTGCAATCGGGTGCAACCCACCCACCCTTCGCTTCGCGGCCTCAGAATGCCCTGCATGAAACAGCGCCTGCGCAGGTCCGGATGGGCCAAGAGTTTCGGGCGCAGTTTTGTCGCAATGACGCGGATCGCGACCGCATCCGGCACCCGCGTCCTCGCCAAGACTTTGAAGCGCGTGGTGGCCAAGCGCACGCCTCCGCCCGGGGCCGGGGCGTGGATCCCCGGCGTCGTCATGGGCGCCACCGGCGCAAGGCGCTTCCGGCTTTATCGCCCGCCCGGGGTCAAGTTCGGCGAACGCCTGCCGCTGATGGTCATGCTGCATGGCTGCGGTCAGGACGCCAACAGCTTCGCGTCGAGCACGCGCATGAACCGCATCGCGATGCGCGAACGCTTTCTGGTGCTCTACCCGGAGCAGGACCGGCTCGCCAACGGCCAGGGTTGCTGGAACTGGTTCGACACCGGCAGCGGCCGCGCCTATGGAGAGGCGACGTTGATCATGAAGGCGATCGACCAGGTCTGCCTGCTGCATCCGGTGGACGCAACACGCGTCGCGATCGCTGGCCTGTCGGCAGGAGCAAGCATGGCCGCGTTGCTGGTCACCCGGTACCCGGGGCGCTTCAAGGCAGTGGTGATGCACTCGGGCATTCCACCCGGCACGGCGCACTCCACCTTGTCGGCACTGGGTGCCATGCAGGGTCACCGCCCGACCATGCCACTGGCGGCCACGCCGAGCACGATGGAAGCCAACTGGCCGCCCTTGCTCGTGATCCATGGCGACGCCGATGGCGTGGTCTCGCCGCACAACGGCCAGGCTGCCGCGCAGGTCTGGGCCCATGCGGCAGGCGCGCGCGCGGGCGCTGCCCGCAGCGTGCGGCGGGGCAAGCGCTACCCGATGTCGGTCACGGATTTCAAACGCAAGGGCAGCACCGCGGCCACGCTGGTGGCGGTGGAAGGGTTGGCTCATGCGTGGAGTGGAGGCGCCGCGAGCAAGCCCTTCAGTGACGGGCAAGGGCCCGATGCGTCACGCATGGCGTGGGCCTTTGCGGCCAAGCAGTTCCGCACCTGAGGCATAGGCGCTGCGAACAGAGCGAGTGCAGCGAGTGCAGGGTCACCGAGTGCAGGGTCACCGAGTGCAGGGTCAGGTCTTGTTTATTGCCAGGGCCATGTGCTGCAACGCTCACCTGGGAGCTTGGTCTTGGCGCGGACAAACTCGGCATGCGACAAGCCCTCTTTGCTGGGTTGATGGCAAAAAGCAAGACCTGACCCCATACTGAGACCTGACCCCATACTGCCTGCATCGGTGTCGCGCGGCAAGCCGTTCAACTCAGGATATTGGTGTCCCCGCACACCGACAGCGCTTGCCCCGAGACCGTCGCGGCTCTCATGCTGGCCAGAAAGACGACGTAGTCGGCCAGCTGCTGGGCGCTCACGTACTGCTTGATCGAGGTGCCGGCGAAGGCACTCTGCTCGATCTGCTCGATCGACACGCCGCGCGCCTGCGCCTTGGCCGCCAGCACACGCTGCTGGCGCTCGCCGGCGACGATGCCGGGCAGCAGTGCGTTGACGCGGATGTTGTCCGGGCCCAGTTCGACCGCCAGCGAGCGCATCAGCCCGATCACGCCCCACTTGGCGGCGGCGTATGGCGACCGTAGCGCGAAGCCCAGCCGCCCGGCCAACGAGGAGACGTTGACGATGCTGGCATTGGACGAGGCGCGCAACGCCGGCACAGCCAAGCGCACGCAATTGAACTGCCCCGTCAAGTCGACCGCGATGCAACGATCCCAGGCCTCGGGGTCGATCGTGTCGACCTTGCCGGTGGGCCCGGCGATGCCGGCGTTGTTGACCAGGCAGTCCAGGCCGCCCAGGTGCGCCAGCGCGGCGTCGAACCAGCGCGCCACCTCGGTCCGCTGCGACACGTCGCAGGACAAGGCGTGCAGCACAGGATCGGTGTTCGCCAGCGCCTGCAGCGCGGCCTCGTCCACGTCGCACACCGCCACCCGCGCGCCCTCGCGCACGAACGAACGTGCGATCGCCAGGCCGATGCCATTGGCGCCGGCGGAGACCATCACGCGCAAACCCTGCAGTCCCAGCTCCATGTCGTGTGCCTCACTGTGGCGGCATGACGCCGCGTGTTTCGATGAAGGCGGCGGTGCTGTCGATGTCTTCGAGCAGCGCCGCGCGCGCACCGGCGGCGTCGCCGCGCTCGACCGCGGCCACCATCGCCGCATGGCAGCGCACCGCCACGCCGCTGGCCAGGCGGCCGGGGCCGGCACGCAGGTCGAGGTTGAGCACCGGACCGATGCGCAGCCAAAGACCTTCGATGATGGCGGTCAGCGCCGGCATGCCGGCGGCGCGGTAGACGGCGAAATGCAGGTTGGCGTTGGCAACGATGGCCGCATCGATGTCGGGTCGGCGGCGCTTGCTTTCGCGGCCAAAGGCACTGTCGTAGCGGCGCATCGCACGGCGCTCGGCGCCGCCGCGCTGCAACGCCGCTTGCTCGGCAGCAAAGCCTTCGATGCACTGCCGGATGGCCGTCAGCTCCCTGAACTGCGGCGCCGTCATCAGCGGCACCTGTACCGAGCGCTTGGGCGTGACCTCGAGCGCACGTTCGGCCACCAGGCGCGCTACCGCGTCGCGCACCGGCTGCATCGACACGCCCAGCTGCAACCCCAGACTGCGCAACGACAAGCGGTCGCCCGGGGCCAGCATGCCGGTGATCAACTGGCCGCGCATGTGTGCCAGCACCTGCGCGCCCAGCGTGTTGTCCATGGCCTGCATGCCTGTGGCGTCGATGTTGCGCTGCTGTGGCGGCCGGCCGGCCGGTTGGCCGGTCGGTCGGTTGAGGGCGCATCGGGCCAGGCGGGTTTGTCGGTAGTGGCCCGGCTGGACAAGACGCGAGATTGCGGGCACGATAACTGTGATCACAGATTGTGGCAACCGCCGTTGTAGCTGGCCAGCGCTGCCGGCGTCGCCGCTGGCGCACCCGCACCCGCACCCGCCCCGCCACCGTGGTGCATGACCCGAATCAACCCTGGGAGATAGGCATGAACGATTCGATCGATACCCAACGCCGCGGCGTCGTGCTCGGCGCTTCGGCCGGCGTCGCGGGCTTGGGCTTTCCGGCGCTGCTGCGCGCGCAGTCCGACGCGATCCGCATCGGGCACCTGACGCCGCGCACCGGCTTTCTCGGCCCGTTGGGTGAATTCGCGGTCCAGGCGGCCGACATGGCGGTGGCCGAAATCAATGCCGCCGGCGGCATCAACGGCCGCAAGATCGAGCTGCTGAAGGAAGACTCGGTCAACCCGCAGACCGCGTCGACCAAGGCCGAGCGCATGATCGAGCGCGACAAGGTGGCCTGCATCATCGGCGAGATCTCGTCGGCCTCGGCGCTGACCATCAGCCAGGTCGCCGAGCGCACGCGCACGCTGTTCATCAACACCGGCGCCAATTCCGACGAGTTGCGCGGCAAGGGCTGCAAGAAGTTCATGTTCCACATCGAGAGCCAGAACTCGATGTACGTCAAGACCTGTGGCCGCTCGCTGCTGGCGCAGGGCTTGGTCAAGGGCAAGAAGTGGTTTTCGCTGACCGCCGACTACGCTTTCGGCCACGACCTGTTGCGCGTGTCCAAGCGTTTCATGTCAGCCAACGGGGGTGACTTCGCGGCAGACAAGCTGGTGCCCACCGACGCCACCGATTTCTCCGGCCTGCTGCTCGAGATCCGGCGCGCCAAGCCCGACCTGGTGATCTCCAACCTGGCCGGCAACCAGGTCACCAGCTTCCTCAAGCAGTACACCGAGTTTGGCCTGACCTTGCCGGTGGCCGGCTTCGGCTTCGACACCGCGCTGGCCTGGGCGGCGGGCAAGGGCAACTTCCTCGGCACCTGGCCGGTGGTGTGGCACCACCTGATCGACACGCCAGCGACCAAGAAATTCGTCGCCGACTTCACCCAGCTGTACAAGCGGCCGCCCGAGAACCAGGCCTGGGGCGACTACAACGCGGTCAAGCTCACGGCGCAGGCGATGGCCGAGACCAGGTCGACCGATTCGGTCAAGCTGGTCGAGCACTTCGAGAAGGGCGCCAAGTTCGGCCTGATGAAGAC
>JANOJJ010000162.1:0-1655 GCA_031408155.1 Rubrivivax sp. | reverse complement strand
CTCGCCGCCATCGACACCGCACTGTGGGACTGGCGTTGCAAACGCGACGGGCAGCCGCTGTGGCGCGCGGCTGGCGGCGCACAGACCAGCGTCCCGGTCTACACCACCGAAGGCGGCTGGCTGCACCTGTCGCCCGACGACCTGCTGCGCGAAGCCCTGCTGGCCCGGGAGCAGGGTTTCAAGGGCGCCAAGGTCAAGGTCGGCAAGCCGCGCCTGGCCGAAGACCTGGCCCGGCTGCGCGCCGTGCGCGATGCGGTGGGCGACAGCTTCGAGATCATGGTCGACGCCAACCAATGCTTCACGCTCGGCGAAGCGCTGCGCCGCGCGCCGCACTACGCCGATCTGGCGATCGGCTGGTTCGAGGAGCCGCTGCCTGCCGACGACCTCGACGGTCACCGCCGCCTGGCCGCGATGGCCACGCTGCCGATCGCGGTCGGCGAGTCGCTGTACTCGCCGGGTCAGTTTGGTGACTACGTGCGCGCCCAGGCCTGCCACATCGTGCAGGTCGACGTGGCGCGCGTGGGCGGCATCACGCCGTGGCTCAAGGTCGCGCATCTGGCCGAGGCCTGCAACCTATCAGTGGCGCCGCATTTCCTGATGGAACTGCATGTCTCGCTGACCACCGCAGTGCCGAACGGCGCCTGGCTCGAATACATCCCGCAACTCGATGCGGTGGCGTCGAGCCGGGTGCAGATCAGCGACGGCCGCGCCGTGCCGCCCGAAGCACCCGGCCTGGGCATCGCCTGGGACTGGCCCGAACTGGAACGTCGCGCCAAGGTGCGACACCTCGTCAGCTGAACAGGAGGCAGGACGTGACCCAAAGACTGGCCGGCAAGACGGCCTTCGTGACCGCCGCAGGGCAAGGCATCGGCCGTGCCACCGCCGAGGCCTTTGCGCGTGAAGGCGCGCGCGTGATCGCGACCGACATCGACGCCGCCTTGCTGGCAGCGCTGGCCGATACCCCGGGTATCGAAGTCAGCCGACTCGATGTGCTGGATCCGGCGGCCATCACGGCGGCGGCGGCGGCGGCGGGCGCGGTGGACGTGCTGTTCAATGGTGCCGGCTATGTGCACGCCGGCAACGTGCTCGAATGCAGCGAAGAGGACTGGACCTTCGCCTTCGAGCTCAACGTGCGCTCGCAGTACCGCACCATCAAGGCCTTTTTGCCCGCCATGCTGGCGCGCGGCAAGGGTTCGATCATCAACATGGCCAGCGTCGCCGGCAGCCTCAAGGGCGCACCCAACCGCTTCGTCTACGGCGCCACCAAGGCGGCGGTGATCGGCCTGACGAAGGCGGTTGCAGCTGACTTCATCATGCGCGGCGTGCGCTGCAACGCGATCTGCCCGGGCACGGTCGAGTCGCCGTCCTTGCGCGACCGCATCGCGGCGCAGGCCCAGGCCAGCGGACAAACGCTCGAGCAAGTCGAAGCCGCCTTCATCGCGCGCCAGCCGATGGGCCGCATCGGGCGCGTGCAAGAGATCGCGGCACTGGCCGTCTACCTGGCGAGCGACGAATCGTCGTTCACTACCGGCACCGCCCAGGTCATCGACGGCGGCTGGAGCAATTGAACCTCCCTACACCACACCTACACATACAACACACCATGAAGCTGATGCGATATGGCGCCAAGGGCGCCGAGAAGCCCGCCCTCGTCG
>JANOJJ010000404.1:0-3445 GCA_031408155.1 Rubrivivax sp. | reverse complement strand
TTCGCCCTCACGCTGCTGCAATTGCGCGTGGCCAAGCGCACGGCCGCGACATGAACAGGCACCTGCCCGCCATCCTGATCAATGCTGCGCTGGCGCTGATTGCGGCGCTCACGCTGTTCCCACTGGCGTGGATGGTGTCGGCCTCGTTGATGGCGCCGGGCGAGGCAAGCACGTTTCCGCCACCCGTCTTGCCGAAGACGGCCACGCTGGACAACTACCGCGAGCTGTTCGCCGCGCGCGGCATCGGCCGGCAGGCACTCAACAGCCTGCTCGTGGCGAGCTGCGCCACGGCGCTGTCGCTGGCCTTCAACCTCGCGGCCGGCTATGCGTTCGCCAAGCTGCCCTTTCCCGGCCGCGAGCGCCTGATTCGCGTGCTGCTCGGGGCGATGGTGATCCCGGGCCAGGTAGCGATGATGCCGCTGTTCCTGATGCTCAAGCAGATGGGCCTGGTGAACAGCTACGCGGGCGCGCTCGTCCCCTGGCTGGCCAGCGTGTTCGGCATCTTCATGGTGCGGCAGTACGCACTGTCGATCCCCAACGACATCCTGGAAGCCGCGCGCATCGACGGAGCCGGTGAGTGGCGCATCTTCACCCTGATCGTCCTGCCCCTGCTCAAACCGATCATCGTGACGCTCGCGGTCCTGGTCTTCCTCGGCTCATGGAACGACTTCATGTGGCCGCTCATCGTGCTGACCGACCGCGACCTCCAGACCTTGCCGGTTGCGCTGGCCGGCCTGTCGCGCGAGCATGTGCAAGACACCGAGCTGATGATGGCCGGCTCGGTGCTGACCGTGTTGCCGGTGCTGCTGCTGTTCCTGGTGCTGCAGCGGTACTACATGCAGGGCCTGCTGATGGGCAGCGTCAAGTGACGAGGTGCTTGCTCGTCGCGTTGTTTGTCGCGGCCCATGTCGCCGCCGCAGCGGCTCAGGCCGCGCCGTTGCGGCAGGAGCTGCTCGACGATTTCCGCAACGTGTCGGCCTGGACGGCCACCGCGTCCGACCAGGTGCGTGCGAGCCTGCGCGCCGACCGCGACGGCAGCCTGTGCCTGGACGCGGACTTTGCCGGCGTCTCCGGCTACGCGGTGATGCGTCGTGCGCTGCCGATGACCTGGCCCGAGCGCTTCGATCTCGTCGCGCGCATCAAGGGAGCCGGCGCCACCAACGACTTCCAGTTCAAGCTGGTCGATGCCAGCGGCGACAACGTCTGGTGGATGAACCGGCCTGACCATGTGTTGCCGCCAAGGCTCGGCGACCTGACGATCCGCCGCCGCCATATCGAGTTCGCCTGGGGTCCGTCGGTTGACCGCAGCCTGCGCCAGACGCAGTTCGTCGAGTTCGTGATCGCGGCCGGACGCGACGGAGGCAAGCAGTCGTTGTGCGTGGCCCGCATGACACTTACCGAACGCGCGCCCGATCCCGAGGCCAGGCCCGAACCGCGGCTGAAGGCCGGCACTCAGCGCCTGGATGTCGACTACGGCCAGGTGCGCGAATTCAACGGCGTTGCGCTGCGCTGGTCGGCGTCTGTGCGCGGCCTCGACTACGAGCTGCGCCCTGACCACGCTGTCGTTCCTGCCCCTGGCCGTGCTGACGGTGCGCGCGCGCAACGTGGCCGGCATCTCGCTGGGCATGTACAGCACCTTCACGCTGGGCGTGGCGCTGTGGCTGGCCTATGGGCTGGCGCTCGACAGCGCGCCACCAGGCTTGCCGATTCCGTTGCTGTCGGTGACTCGGGCGCCGCCCTGCCCGTAGCCGGTGCAGCTGGTTGCCAGCGCTGGGCTGACGGCGGTGGCCGGACACTTGACGGACTGGCCTGCAATGCCCAGCTCGGCCGGCGTGATCGCCAGACCCAGCGCCGTGGCCAGGTTCTCGACCCACACCGTGGCGATCGCCGAATTGGTGCTGAAGCGCCCGCCGAGATACGGCGGCGCGCCGTTGCCGCCGAGCGAGGTGGCCGGCGCGTACGTGCCGAGGTCGGACAGACGGTCGCCGAAGGTGACCACGGCGGCGAAGCTGCCGTTGGTGGTTGACGCCCGTTGCGGACTCGAGACAACCGCACCGGTCTGCAAAACGCTACACGAAGCTGCGCCTGAACGCCCTGGCGGGAACCATCAGGTCGCTTGCGGCCTGACCCGCCACTGCGGCTGCCGGCCGGTCAGAACGGGTTGCCGACTGCCCGAGCGACGGCCAGCGCGCCCAGCCGCGTCTGGCCGGCGAAGGCCAGGTGACGATCATCCGCCCACAACCAGGTGGCCGAAGCGCCCGTGCTGACCAGGGTCTGCGATGTGCAGTCCGGTAGCGCCACGGTGCAGACCGCGCTGGCCGCGTTGGTGACCCCGAAAGCGGTAGGCTGCCTCACGATCGACTGCACCGCCTCGTCGCCCAGCACCAGTCCGATGAAGCGGCCGTCGTTGACGATGCTGACGCGCACACGGCTATTGAGAGCGGCCGTCAGCCGCGTGATCAGGGCAGCACGGTCGGTGTCGGTGAAGGCCGCCTTCTGCTGCGTGGCATACGGCGACAGCCCGAGGTCGGGAACGGTCGAGACGATCACCCGCGCACCCAGGCCCACCAGGCGGTTGACCTGCGCGGCCAGGCGTTCGCCGCGGGCTCCCAACTCGGTCGCCAGCTGTTCTTCGCTTTGCGCCGGGTAGCGGCTGTAGAGCTCGAACACGTCGTTGGCGCCCACCAGCACCGTGACCAGGCTGTTGGCGGCAAAGCCGCCGCGCTCGACCTGGTTGTCGATCTGGATCTTCAGGTCGTCGACCCTGGCCCCCGCCGTGGCACGCATCTGCGCCTTGAAGGCCGTGGCAAGGCCTGGGTTGCACTGCTGGAAGACGAAGGTGTAGTGCTGGGCCACCGCCTGGGTCCAGATCGGCTCGACCGCGCAGTCGATCGCGCCCGCGGTGTTCAAGGGGTTGACAGTGTGACGTCGACCGTCAGACTCGATGACGCTGCTCTCGTCTCCGAAGGCCACGTACTGCTCGGGTACGAAAGGCTCGAACTGCGTCGTGCCTCCACCGCAGCCCGCCATCATGGCGGCCAGCAGCAGGCCGGTGAGCACGCGGCGCGCACGCCGCGCCGGTCGACGCCCAGGATTCATTGCTTGCTCCGAGATTGCGCTGTCAACAAGGGACCGCGGTGCGGCCGGACTGGCCGCACCGGCCGTCATGCCGCCGCCGCACGGGCCAGCCGATCCCGCACGCCGTCCCACGCGGGGCCGGGTGGCGGGGCCTCGACCCAAATCAAGCGTGCACCGCCGGCATCGAAGTCACGCAGCACCGCGAACAGCTCGCGCGCGACGTCGATCGCCCGGTCCGGCATCAGCCGCAACGCAACACCTGGCGGCGCCTGCCGAACCGAGCGCGAATATACCGCGAGCCCCGCTGGCACCGTGGCTCCTGCCAGGCCGTCGAGCGCCATGCGCAATCCGGCGGCCTGCATAAGCC
>JANOJJ010000402.1:0-6838 GCA_031408155.1 Rubrivivax sp. | reverse complement strand
GAACGAGTCAACCAGGTCGTCAGCCGTGAAATGGCGCGGCATGGCGAGAATTTTTTCGACGATCTGGCGGCGCTGGGAAGTGAGCTTGAGTTGCTTGGTGTGGAGAAACGCATCGAGCTTGTCGTCACGCTCTGGCCCATCAACGATTCGCTGACCAGGCCGCAATAGGTCGTTCTCATCGGGTTACTCCTGGGAGTTCGGTCTGCGGCATGCGCGCAGTGGCATGCCGTTGGCGCGGGTACTGGCTTTGGGCGGGCTGTCTCGCAAGCCCTCAGGACTGGCCGATCGCCGTGCAGGCCAGCCCGGTCAATTTCGGACCGGTTGCGCAGTCGCGGCCATCGCTTCGACAACACTCGACGGCGGCGCCACCACACCCATCGAGATGACGTACTTCAACGCCTCGTCCACGCTCATCTGGAGTGCCACCACGTCAGCGCGCGGCAGCATCAGGAAGAAGCCGGACGTCGGGTTGGGCGTGGTCGGCACGTACACGCTGACGAAGTTGCCCGGCAGCTTGCTCACCACCTCACCGCCGGGCTGGCCGGTGACGAAGGCGATGGTCCACGAACCCTGGCGCGGGTACTGCACCAGCACGGCCTCACGAAAAGCGTTGCCGTTGCTGGAGAACAGCGTGTCGGACACCTGCTTGACCGAACTGTAGATCGACTTGACGATCGGGATCTTCTGCAGAATGCGGTCCCACTGCTGCACCCACCACTGGCCGAAGATGTTGGTGACAAAGACGCCGGTGAGGATCAGACCCACGCCCAGTACCAGCACGCCCAGGCCCGGCATTCGGCGCAACTGCTCGATGAAGTCATGAGCCGTCGCCGGCAACACCGCCTGCGTGCCCGCCAGCAGGGCCAGGAACACCCCGTCCAGCGCCGACAGCAGCCAACTCAACACCCAGACCGTGATCGCCAGCGGCAACCAGACCAGCAGTCCGGCGATCAGATACTTCTTCACGGCGCGCCTTGTCGCCCGCTCAGGGGCTGTTGCTGCCACTGCCACTGCCACTGCTGCCGCCGGAGGACGGCGCAGTGGCGGCAGCGGGTGCGGGTGCGGCGGTGGTGGATGCAGTCGCCTTGGTCGCGGTCGACTTCGCTTCGCCGGTCGACTTCGTTTCGCCGGCCGGCGCCGCTGCCGGCGCCGCGGCGGCGCCATCGGCCGGCTTGGCGGCCGCCTCAGCTTCCTTCACCGCGTCCTTGCCCGCGCCGGTGTTGCCGCCGCGGAAGTCGGTCACGTACCAGCCCGAGCCCTTGAGCTGGAAGCCGGCCGCTGTCACCTGCTTCATGAAGGTCTCGGCTGCGCAGGCCGTGCAGGTCGTGAGCAGCGGGTCGGAGATCTTCTGTAAAACGTCCTGGGCGTGTCCGCAGGACGTACAGCGGTACGCGTAGATCGGCATGGCCCTGTATCCCTTTACCCGTTACCGCACTTACCACTTACTCGCTACCGCACCTGCCGCACTCACCACTTTCCACGCCAACGGGACGCGTGGGTCGCTGAGGTGCAAAACCCTCGATTATATGGCCCAGGCCCGGATCAGGACCCTGGCCACCAGCACGCCAGCGACGAAACCGATGCCCCCGAAGAGCAGCGCCTGCAACAGCCGGTTGCTGCGTCGCTGCTCGGCCAGCAGGGCGCGCAGCGTGGCCGTCTCGGTGTCGCTTGCGCCTCCGCGGTGGAGCAGCCGCTGGTGCAGCAGGCGCGGCAGCTCGGGAAACAGCTGGGCGTAGCGCGGCGCCTCGCGCTCCAGCCGCTGCAGCAGGCCGCGCCAGCCGATCTGGTCGTTCATCCAGCGCTCGAGGAAGGGCTTGGCCGTGGTCCAGAGGTCGAGCTCGGGGTCGAGCTGGCGACCCAGACCCTCGACATTGAGCAGCGTCTTTTGCAGCAGCACCAACTGCGGCTGGATCTCGACGTTGAAACGGCGCGACGTCTGGAACAGTCGCATCAGTACCTGGCCGAGAGAAATGTTCTTCAGCGGCCGGTCGAAGTGCGGCTCACAGACGGCGCGGATCGCGCCTTCGAGCGCGTCAACGCGCGTGTTCGGCGGCACCCAGCCGCTTTCGACGTGCAGTTCGGCCACCCGCTTGTAGTCGCGGCGGAAAAAGGCGATGAAGTTGTGCGCCAGGTATTCCTTGTCGAACTCGGTCAGCGAACCCATGATCCCGAAGTCGAGCGCGACATAACGGCCGAACGTGGCCGGATCCAGGCTGACCTGGATGTTGCCCGGGTGCATGTCGGCGTGGAAGAAGCCGTCGCGAAAGACCTGAGTGAAGAAGATCGTGACGCCGTCGCGGCCGAGCTTCTTGATATCCACCCCGGCGTCGCGCAGGCGCTGCAGCTGGCTGATCGGAACGCCCTTCATGCGCTCCATCACCAGCACGGTGGGCGTGCACAGGTCCCACACCATCTCGGGCACCAGCACCAGGTTCAGGCCGCTCATGTTGCGCCTCAACTGCGCGGCGTTGGCGGCCTCACGCACCAGGTCGAGCTCGTCGTGCAGGTAACCGTCGAACTCCGACACCACCTCGCGCGGCTTCAGCCGCTTGCCATCGACGGACAGGCGCTCGACCCACCGCGCCAGCGTGTGCAGCAGCGTCAGGTCGTCCTCGATCACGTCGAGCATGCCCGGGCGCAGCACCTTGACGGCGACCTCGCGCCCGCTCTCGAGGGTGGCGAAATGCACCTGTGCGATCGACGCACTGGCCACCGGCTCGGCCTCGAAGCTGGCGAAGACGTCCTCGAGCGAACGGCGATAGGCCTTCTCGACCAACTGGCGCGCCACCGCCGCCGGAAACGGCGGCACGCGGTCCTGCAGGCCGGCCAGTTCGTCGGCCAGGTCCAGCGGCAACAGGTCGCGCCGGGTCGACAGCACCTGGCCGAACTTGACGAAGATCGGCCCCAGTCGCTCGAGGCCGCGGCGCAGGCGAACGCCGCGCGGCTCGTCCAGACGACGGCCGACGGTGACCAGGCGTACCAGCACGCGCACCCACCGCTGGCGAAAGCCCGACAGGGCAACCTCGTCGAGACCGAAGCGCAGGACGGTGAAGACGATGAAACCGAGCCGGAACAAGTGCCGCATCAGCTGCTGACTCAAGCGCCTGGGCGTGACTGCCAGCGGTCGCGCAGCGAGCCCATTGCCTGCACGGCGGTGCGCAGTGCCTGAGCGAAGGCCGAGCCGATGCGGACCAGGCCAGCTGCCACCGGCGCGGGCAACACACGCTCGAGCTCGGTGGCCAGATCCCAGCGCAGGTTCTGCAGCAGCCAGTCGACATCGGCGGCCAGTTGCGCGTCGCCAGTCACCTCTACAGCGGGCAGGTCTCCCGACAGAATGCGCGTTATCAACAGGGCCGGGTTGTCGGCCGGGACGCACACACGCAGTTCGGCTCCACCGGTGGATTCGAGACCGCACCATTCGAGGAGGCCGGCCGCCGTGATGCGCCAGGCCAGCGGCGGCGGGGGCGGCAACAACTTCGGCCAGTCGCCGGCCTCGACCTGCACCACCTTGCCGACATGCGGCATCAGGCGTTGGGTGGCCACGGCCTCGCTGCCCAGCACGTGGTTGACCAGCAATGTGAGCCGCTCCATGGCGGCCGGAGCGAACAGTTGTTGGAGGCTATGCAGCATGGCACGATTGTAGGCAGCCGGGCGCGCAAATCGTCGTTGGACAGGGTCGACTCCAATCGCATGGCGGACAATCGTCCGCTGTTCGCAGGGTCTACCGCCGACTGACCGGGATCGATGTTCGACGATCGCAGCCATACCCGCACCTTCTTCAGCGCACCGCAGGCGGTGACCTCGCTGGTGGCTGCGTTTCTCGAGCCCATGATCACGATTGCGGTCTTCGTCGTGGTCGCCACCGCACTCGACGAACCGCTCGGCCGCTCGGATACCGTGTTGTGCCTGTTGATCTTCGCGCTGACCTTTCCGGCCCCCGATCGGTTCGGTCAGCGGCCGCTCAACGCGGCCGTCGACATCAGCTGGGCTTGGCTGAGCCTGCTTGTCATCCTGCTGCTGTGCGGCTATGCCACCGACAGCCTGGGCCTGTTCAATCGACAACTGCTGCTCATCTGGGCGCTGGTCACGCCCGCCCTGCATTGGCTCGCAGTCTTCGGCGGAACCAACCTCCATCGCCGGTGGGTTCGCCTGCCGCTGAATCGACACTCCGCGGTGATCATCGGCGCCGGCCCGCTCGGCGCCAAGGTCGCGCGAGCACTGGTCAGTCCGCGCGACCGCGGGGTCGACCTACTGGGCTTCTTCGACGACCGCGACGGCGTTCGCGTGCACGCCGATGCGGCCCATCGGCGTCTGGGCGGCTTGCGCGAGGCCGCGCCCTGGATGCGGCAACGGGGCGTGCATCAGGTCTACATCGCGCTGCCGTTGGGGTCACAGCCGCGCATCGTCGAGTTGCTCGAGGAACTGCAGGACACCACCGCCTCGGTCTTCTTCGTGCCCGACGTGTTCGGCATCAGCATCATCCAGGGCCGCCTGCAGGAGATCCATGGCATGCCCGTGGTCGGCCTGTGCGAGACGCCGTTCACCGGTACCAATCGCCTGGTCAAGCGCCTGGCGGACATCGTGCTGTCGCTGCTGGCCGTGCTGCTGTTGTCGCCGCTGCTGCTCTTGCTGGCCGCCGGCGTCAAGCTCAGCTCTCCCGGTCCGGTCATCTTTCGCCAGCGCCGCAACGGCCTGGATGGTGAGGAGATCGTGATCTACAAGTTCCGCTCCATGTACACCACCGACGACGGCCCGCAGATCCGGCAGGCGATCAAGGACGATCCACGCATCACGCCCTTTGGCGCCTTCATGCGACGGACATCGCTCGACGAGTTGCCGCAGTTCGTCAACGTGCTGCAGGGCCGCATGAGCATCGTCGGTCCGCGCCCGCACGCGGTGGCGCACAACGAACAGTATCGCCAGCTCATCAGGGCGTACATGGTGCGGCACAAGGTCAAGCCCGGCATCACAGGTTGGGCCCAGGTGCATGGGCTTCGCGGTGAGACCGAGACCGTGGACAAGATGCAGCAACGCGTCGAGTACGACCTCGAGTACCTGCGCAACTGGTCACTGCGTCTGGATCTGCAGATCATGGCGCGTACCGTCAAGCTGGTCTTCTTCGACCGGCGTGCCTACTGACGCGGTGCGAGCGCAGGGCATGTCACTTCGCTTGCTTGGGCCGGGTGTGCGCCTGCTCTGGCTGGGTCTGGCGCTGGCAGCGCCGGTGGTGCTGGCCGGTCCGTATAGCGTCGGCGCCACGCAGAGCGTGACGCACGAGTCCAACTTGCTGCGCGTCGAAAGCGGGCAGGTCGTACCCGACAGCCTGAGCCGATCCGACACGGTGGTCACGACCGTCGTACAAGGCGGCATCGATCAGCCGATCGGCCGCCAGCGCGTGTTCGGCAATGCCAATCTGCGCCGCACGCGGTTTGACCGCAACCACGTCTACGACAACAGCGGCTACAGCGTTGCGGCCGGCGCAGACTGGGCCACGGTCGAACAGGTGTCGGGCTCGATAGGCCTAAAGCTGCAGCGCAGCCTGGCCCAGTTCTCGAACGACGAAGCCGGCATCCTGACGCACAGCAACATCGAACGGACCCGACAAGCCGAAAGCGCCCTGCGCTGGGGCCTGAGCGCACGGCTCTCGGCCGAGGCCGGGCTGACCTGGCGCAGCGTCGACTTCTCGGCACCCGAGTTTGCCAGCCGCGAGTTCCGGCAAGGCAGTGCCTACGTCGGCATGCGCCAGTCGAGGTCGAGCGCGGCCTGGTGGTCGGTGGGCTGGCGCCAATCGCATGGGACCTACCCGAAGTTCCGCCAGCCGACCGCCGGCTCCTTCGAGCCCGACCGCTTCGAGCGCCAGGAACTCGAACTCAAGGCGACGCTCAGGCCGACCGGCGCCACCGACCTGGACGCCAGGGTCGGGCTTGGCCGCACCCGCTACGACTCGGCAGTCAGCCGCAACGTGTCGGGCCTGTTCGGTGCAATCGACTGGACCTGGCGCCCCAGCGGACGCCTGCGACTGCGCACGCACTGGTCACGCGACCCGAGCCAGGATTCCTACTTTCTCAACACCTTGTTCGGCCGTGGCACGCTCAGCTACGACCGCATGGCCACGACGCTGCAACTGCGCGCCGACCTCGAAGCGTCGGCCAAGACCGGGCTGTACGCCGCCTGGGGTTGGACCGACCGCTCGTTGCTGAGATCAGTTGAAGTCACCTCGCTCGTGCAGTCGGAGCTGCGCAGCCGTGACCGCACGTTCCAGTCCGCGATCGGCTGGCGCTGGCAGGCCACGCGCAGCCTGCAATTCGGGATCGACCTGACCAACGAAGAGCGTCGTCACGCGACGGACCTGTCGCGGCCCTATCACTCGACCTCGATCAACGCCTTCGGCCAGTTGGCCGTGAATTGAGACTCACCCGATGACCACCATCTTGCTCACCGGCGCCAGCGGCTACATCGCTTCTCACACCTGGCTGGCCCTGCAGACAGCCGGCTTCGACGTCGTGGGCGTGGACGACTTCAGCAACAGTTCCCCGCGCGTGCTGGACCGGCTGCGTGAACTGGGCAGCCGCGACATTGCCTTCGAGCGCGCCAGCGTCTGTGACGCCGCCGCAATGGATGCGCTGTTCGACCGCCATCGCATCGACGCGGTGGTGCACTTCGCCGCGCTGAAGGCGGTGGGCGAGTCGACACAGCGGCCGCTGGCGTACTACGCCAACAACATCGGCGGACTGCTGACGACCTGCCGCGCGATGCACGCGCGCGATGTCCGCCGCTTCGTGTTCAGCTCCAGCGCTACGGTCTACGGGGATCCGGCGCAGTTGCCGATCAGCGAGAC
>JANOJJ010000062.1:0-14547 GCA_031408155.1 Rubrivivax sp. | reverse complement strand
GCCGTTCATGTTGCCGCAGGCGTCGGCGCTGGACGCAGCGACGAAGGTCGCGTCGATGTGCAACTCGCCGGCCTCGATCGCGCGAGCGCGGCCACCATGCGTGTACATGCGTGCCGGCCGCGCCAGCACCCCGCGCGAGATGGCCTCTCCCACAGGGCCTGCGATGTAGGTCGCGCTGAGGCCGCCGACCACGCCACTGCGCATGTGCTCGACCAGCGGCACATGCACCGGGAAGATCGAGCTGGCCGCGACCGTGATGTCGCGCAACCCCAGCGCTGCGATTTCCGCCATCACCTGGTTCAGCACACCGTCACCGTTGCGCAGGTGATGATGGAACGAGATGGTCGCGCCGTCCTTGAGCCCGCAGGCCCGGATGGCCGCGCGAATGTTGGGCAGGACCTTGCCGGCGCCGCCGGGCGCCTTAGCCATGGAACTGCAGGATGGTCTTGGTGCTGCTCATCTCTTCGAGCGCCAGCAGACCCTTTTCGCGGCCGTGGCCGCTCTTCTTCACGCCGCCGAAGGGCAGCTCGACGCCGCCGCCGGCGCCATAGCAGTTGATGAACACCTGGCCGGCGCGGATCGCCTTGGCCACGCGCATCTGGCGTGCGCCGTTCTCGCTCCAGACCGCTGCGAGCAGGCCGTATTCGGTGCTGTTGGCGAGTCGGATCGCGTCGGCTTCGTCGTCGAACGGGAACACCGCGAGCACCGGGCCGAACACTTCCTCCTGCGCCAGCGGGTGTTCGGCGGGCACCGGCCCGAACAGCGTCGGCGCGACGTAGTAGCCGCCGTTGGGCAGCGACGGATCGAGCCTGCCTTCGGCGAGCACCGGGATGCCGTCGCGCTTCGCGCGGTCGATGTAGCCTTTCACGCGCTCGAGCTGGCTGCGGTTGATCAGCGGCCCGCAGTCGCGGTCCATCTCGGGCGTGCCGACGCCGATCTTCGCGAACGCCTTGGCGACCCGGCCGACGAAGCTGTCGTAGATCGAGCGCTGCACCAGCAGCCGGCTGCCGGCGGTGCAGGTCTGGCCGGCGTTCTGCGCGATCGCCTTGACGATGATCGGCAGCGCGCGGTCGAGGTCGGCGTCTTCGAAGATCACCTGCGGCGATTTGCCACCGAGCTCGAGCGCGACCTTGACGAAGTTCTTCGCCGCTGCGGTCTGGATCAGCGTGCCCACTTCGTTCGAACCGGTGAAGGTGATGAAGTTGATGCCCGGGTGCGACGACAGCGCCGCGCCGGCTTCCTCACCGAGCCCGGTGACGATGTTGAGCGCACCGGCGTGCAGCCCGCACTCGACCGCGAGTTCGGCGATGCGCAGCGGCGTCATGCAGGCATCTTCCGACGGCTTGAGCACCACCGCGTTGCCCATCGCCAGCGCCGGCGCGATCGAGCGGCCGAGCATCTGCGCCGGATAGTTCCACGGAATGATGTGCGCGGTCACGCCCAGCGGCTCGCGCAGCAGCAGCGCGTTGTAGCCGGTGTTGAACGGGATCACCTCGCCGTGCATCTTGTCGGCGGCGCTGCCGTAGAACTCGAAGTAACGGGCCAGCACCTGGATGTCGTTGCGCGCGGTGGCCATCGGCTTGCCGGTGTCGAGCGCCTCGAGCTGTGCCAGTTCTTCGGCGTGGTCGAGGACCTTCTGGCCCAGGCGCATCAGGATGCGACCGCGCTCGAGCGCCGAGGCCTTGCCCCACTCGCCGTCGAGTGCGCCGCGCGCGGCCATGACGGCGCGATCGACGTCGGCCTTCTGGCCGCGGGCGATGTGGTCGAACGTCTCTCCGGTCGCCGGGGCGACGACCGCAAGGCTTTCGCCCCCGAGCGGCGCTACCCAAGCGCCACCGATAAACAAGTGCTTCATGGTGTTTCCTTCGAATGGTGGCGCCGCGAAAAGGCGGCACCGGTGTGTCCTGGGTTCAGATCGAATCCGCTGCGAGCGGCGGCTTCGCGCGGATCATGTCGGCCGCTTTCTCGGCGATCATCATCGTCGCCGCGCAGGTGTTGGCCGACGGAATCGATGGCATCACCGAGGCATCGACGACGCGCAGGCCGGTCAGGCCGTGCACCCGCAACTCGGCATCGACGACCGCGCCGCGATCGGACGCCGGTCCCATGCGTGCGGTGCCGTTGACGTGGTACGACGAGACACCGTAGCGCCGCGCGAAATCGAGCAGCTCGTCGTCGCTGCGCACCTGCGCGCCGGGCAAGGATTCGGCGGTCGAGATCGTCGCCAGTTCGGGCGATTGCAGCAGTTGCCGTGCCAGCCGCATGCCACCGAGCAGCGTCGCACGATCGCGCTCGTCATCCATGTAGTTGGGTTGGACCAGCGGGTCGGCGAAGACGTCGGCCGACTGCGCGCGCACGCTGCCCCGGCTCTCCGGCCGGTGCGGCCAGACGCCGCAGGTCATGCCGGGGTAGGTGTCGAGCATGCCGACGTAGCCCTCGCGGTAACTTGCCGGCGTGAAGACGCCCTGCAGGTCCGGCCGTACGAGGCCGGCGCGCGAACGCCAGAACCAGTGGACCAGCGACGGGCTCAGCGCCAGGATGCTCGGCTGCCCCAGCACCCAGCGCGCGACCTGTCCGACCAGCCGCGGCAAACGCGAGAGCTCGTTGATCGTCGAGCTGTTCTTCACGCCCATCACGATGCGCACCGAGAAGTGGTCGCTCAGATTCGCGCCGACGCCGGGCAGGTCGCGCACGACCGGGACGCCGAGCTCACGCAGCAGCTCGGCGGGCCCGACACCGGAGAGCTGCAGCAGCTTGGGCGTGTTCAGCGCCCCGCCGCAGACGATCACCTCGCGTCGCGCCGAGACCTGCCGCGCCGTGGCCAGCGACGTGCCCTTGACATAACGCACGCCGGCCGCGCGCTGGCCGTCGAACACGATGCCGACCGCGCGTGCGTTCGTGCGCACGCTCAGGTTCGCCCTTCGGCGCGCCGGCCACAGGTAGGTGCGCGCGGTGCTCATGCGCCAGCGGCCATCGATCGTGCGCTGGAAATAACCGACGCCGGCCTGCGACTCGCCGTTGTAGTCGGGGTTGCGCGGCAGGCCCAGGCCCTGCGCGCCTCGGATGAAGCTCTCGCAGATCGGGTGGATCCATTCGATGTCGCTGACCGGCAGCGGGCCTTTGCGGCCGCGGTAGCGGTCGTCGCCGCCGGCGCGCCGTTCGTTGCGCTTGAAGTACGGCAGCACTTCGGCATAGCTCCAGCCGCGGTTGCCCATCGCGGCCCAGTGGTCGAAGTCTTCGCGCTGTCCGCGGTTGTAGACCAGGCCGTTGATCGAGGTCGATCCGCCCAGCGTGCGCCCCTGCGGCAACGGGATGCGCCGGTTCAGCGTCAGCGGGTTCGGCTCCGACGTGAACTGCCACGTGACGCTCGGGTTGAATACCGCCTTGATGTAGCCGGCCGGCATGTGCAGGTAGGGGTGCCAGTCGGCCGGGCCGGCTTCGAGCAGGCAGACCGTCGCGCCGCCGTCTTCGCTGAGCCGGTTCGCGAGGATCGCGCCTGCGGCGCCGCCGCCGACGATCACGTAGTCGAAGGCTTCGGGTGAGTCAGCCGCGCCGCTCGCCATCAATGCTCTCCGAGGTAGGCGGCACGCACCTTCGGGTCGCGCCGCAGATCGGCGCCGCGCCCCTGGATCGTGATGCGGCCGGTCTCCAGCACGTAGGCGCGCTCGGCCACGGCCAGTGCCTGGTTGGCCATCTGCTCGACCAGCAGAATCGTCACGCCGTGCGCCTTCAGGCTGCGGATCACGCCGAAGATTTCTTTCACGACCAGCGGCGCGAGGCCCAGCGAAGGCTCGTCGAGCAGCAGCAGCTTCGGTCTGGACATTAGCGCGCGTGCGATCGCCAGCATCTGCTGTTCGCCGCCCGACATCGTGCCGGCCATCTGGCTCTCGCGCTCGCGCAGCCGCGGGAAGATCACGAACTGCGCTTCGATGTCGGCCGCGATCTCGGCCGCACTGGTGCGCCGGTGGTAGGCGCCGAGCATCATGTTGTCGCGCACCGTCTGGTCGGGGAAGATCTGGCGCCCTTCGGGCGACTGCGCGATGCCCAGCGGCACCCGCTGGTGGCCGGGCAGACGGGTGATGTCGCGGCCCTCGAACAGCACCCGGCCGGCTGCCGCCGGCTCCAGGCCCGAGATCGTTTTCATCAGCGTGCTCTTGCCGGCGCCGTTGCCGCCGATGATGGTCACGACCTCGCCGGCTCGGACTTCGAGCGAGATCCCCTTGAGCGCCTCGATCGCGCCGTACCGCACTTCGAGGCCTTCCACCTGCAGCATCGGTGCGTCAGCCATGGCTCGCTCCTGCGGCGCCCGCCAGCGGCGGCGGGCTGCCATCGAGCGCATCGAGCTCGGGGTCTTCGTCGCCCAGGTAGGCAGCGATCACGCGCGGGTTGCGCTGGATGTCGCTGGGGTTGCCTTCGGCGATCTTGTCACCGTAGTCGAGCACGATGACGTGGTCGGAGATCGCCATCACGAGGTCCATGTGGTGTTCGATCAGCAGCACGGTGATGCCACGGTCGCGGATCTTGGCGATGACCTGGATCAGATCGCCGGTCTCCTGCGGGTTCAGGCCGGCCGCGGGCTCGTCGAGCAGCAGCAGGCGTGGATGGGTCGCGAGCGCACGCGCCAGCTCGAGCCGGCGCTGCAGGCCATAGGGCAGGCTGCCGGCACGCTCGTAGGCCTTGTCACGCAGGCCGAGAAAGTCGAGGATCTGCAGCGCTTCGTCGGCCGCTGCCTTCTCGCTGCGCGCCGCTGCCGGCAGGCCGAACAGATAGCTCCACACGTTGGTCGTCAGCAGGCGGTGCAGGCCGACCTTGACGTTGTCGAGCACCGTCATGTCGGCGAACAGCTTGAGGTTCTGGAAGGTGCGACCCAGTCCGAGTTGCGAGATCCGGTTCGGCGCCTTGCCGACGATGTCGCTGCCGTTGAACACGATGCTGCCGCGGTCCGGCGGCACGATGCCGGAAAGGATGTTCAGCAAGGTGGTCTTGCCGGCGCCGTTGGGTCCGATCAACGAATGGATGTGCCCGGTCTTGAGTTCGACGTCGACATCGCGGGTCGTGACCACGCCGCCGTAGGCCTTGTACAGGCCGCGCGCCGACAGCAGCGGCCGATCGGCCGCCGCGATCTCGGCGCCGCGCAGCCGCCACTCGGTCGTCGCGGGGGGCAGCGGCGGTGGTTTGAACAGGCCCGGCGACACGCGCCGCGCGAAGCTCTTGATCGCACCGGCCAGGCCGTCGGGCATCACGTAGAGCGCGAACAGCAGCAGCGCACCGTAGGTGAAATGCTGCAGGTCGGGCCAGCGCGCGAGAAAAGCGTCGAGCAGCGTCAGCACCACGGCGCCGAGCAGCGGCCCGTAGATCGAGGGGCCGCCGAACAACACCATCAGCAGGAAGAAGATCGACAGGTTGAAGGTGATGAAGTCGGAGCTGATGTACTGGTTCTGCTGCGCGGTCAGTGCACCCGCGAGGCCGCAGGTCACGGCGCTGATCACGAAGGCCAGCACCTTGAAGCGGTAGACGCTGACGCCCACGCTCTCGGCCGCGACCTCGGCGGTGTTGACGGCCATGAAGGCGCGGCCGTACTTGCCCTGCAGCAGCGAGCGGATCATCAGGTGCGCCGCGATCGCCAGCGCACCGGCGAACCAGAGCCATTCGGCTGCACCGAACGCACGGCTGCCGAACGAAGGCGGCACGACGCCATAGATGCCCTGCTGGCCGGCGAACACGTCCTGCCACTCGGAGACGATCTTCTCGACCACGATGCCGAAGCCGATCGTCACCATCGCCAGCGCCGGGCCCTTGACGCGCAACGCAGGCAGCGCGATGACGACGCCGAACAGACCGGCCATCGCGCCCGAAGCGACGAACGCGAGCCAGGGGTTCCAGCCCAGGCGTGTGGTCAGCAGCGCGGCCGTGTACGCGCCGACCGCGAACAGCCCGGCGTGGCCTAGCGACTTCTGCCCGGCGTGGCCGACCAGCACGTTCAGCCCGGTGGCCGCGAGGTAGTTGACGGCGATCAGGAACAGCACCTTCAGGTAGAAGGCGTTGCCAGTGACGAACGGGACGACCGCGATGAACAGCGCGATCGCGACGAGGCCGATCAGGTGCGCGCGCCCCTTCATCACACCTTCTCCGAGATGCGCTGGCCGAGCAGGCCTTCGGGCTTCAGCACGAGCACCAGGATGATCAGCAGGAAGATGCTGATCTCGCGCAGCTCGGCGTGCCACAGACCGACCATCGACTCGATCAGGCCGAGCAGAAAGCCGCCCAGCATGCAGCCGCGCGCGTTGCTCAGGCCGCCCACGATCGCGGCGGAAAAAGCCTTCAGCGCGAGTGTCACGCCCATGAAGACCGAAACCGTCGTGATCGGCGCGATCAGCAGCCCCGCCAGGCCCGCCAGGCTCGAGCTGACGACGAAAGCGAGCACGATCACGGCCGAGACATTGATGCCCATCAGCGTGGCGGCGTTCTGGCTCTGTGCGACCGCGCGCACCGCCTTGCCGATCCGGGTCTTGCGCATCACCGTGTCGAGGCACAGCATCACGACGACGCTCGAGACCAGCACCAGCACTTCCTGTGGCAATACGCCGGCGCCGCCGATGCGGATCACGCTCTCGCCGAGCGGCGATGGCAGCACCATCGGCGACGGGCCCCAGATCAGGAGTGCGGTGTTCTGGATGATGATGCCGAAGCCGATCGTGCTCATCACCCACGCCAGGCCGGTCAGGCCGACGAACGGCCGCACCGCCGTGTAGTACAGCAGCACGCCGAGCAGGCCCAGTACCGCGACCGTGATCAGCAGGCAGCCGCCGTAGCGCCACAAGGTCACGTCTTCGGGCAGCAACGAACCGGTCACGCCCTTGCCCGCCAGCAGCAGCACACCCGAGACCGCGACGAAGGCCCCGGCGACGAGGAACTCGCCCTGCCCGAAGTTCAGCGTCTTGGTGGTGTTGTGGGTGATGTTGAAGCCGAGCGCGACGAGCGCATAGATGCTGCCCAGCGCCAACCCGCTGAATACCGCCTGCAGGATCGCGACCATGTTTGCCTTTCGTGGGCCGGCGCCAGCGGCCTGTCGCGCCGGAAGGTCACTGGCGGATGCCGGTTCAGCGCTTCAGGTCGGCCGGCGTGATCGACTTGAAGAACGCGTCTTCGTAGCGCACCGGCGTACCGTTCTTCCAGCGCGCGAGGTAGAAGTCGGCCACGCCCAGGCCTTCATGGTCGGTCTTCGAGAACGGCTTGTCGTAGGTCTTGATGACACCTTGTACGCCGGTCACCTGTTCGAGCGCGGCAGCGACCTTCTCGCCGTCGGTGCTCTTGGCCAGCTTCATCGCCGCGGCGATCAGCATCACCGAGTCGTAGGCCTGTGCCGAGCACGGGAAGGTGGTGAGCGTCGGGAAGTTCTTGCGAACCCGTTCGCCCAGCGCCTTGGTGCGGGCGTTGCTGTCTTCGGTGGTCGAGGCCGCCAGGATCAGGTGCTCGGCCAGCTTGGTGCCGGCGATGCGCGGCAAGAGGCCGGACAGGTTGCCCCAGGTGCCCAGCGTGATCGGCATGTAGTTGATCTTCTCCATGCTGCGCAGCACGTGTGCGGTGCCGTCGGCGATGCCGTAGATGATCACGGTGTCGGCGCCGGCGTCGCGGATCTTCGCGAGCTGCGAGGTCATGTCGGTGTCCTTCGGGCCGTACTTCTCGACGATCACCGGCTTCACGTTGTGCAAAGCGAGCACTTCGGTTGCGTCCTTGATGCCGCCCTGGCCGTAGCCGGTGGAGTCGGCGAGGATCGCGATCTTCTGGCCCTTCGACGCCTTCACCGCGTAGGCGGCGAGCAGCGCGACCTGTTCACGGTCGACCATCGAGACACGGAACAGGTAGTTCTGCGGCTCCTTGGCGTAGCGCAGTGTGATTTCGCTGCCGGTGGCGATCGGCACCACGACCGGAATCTTGCGCTGCTGCGGAATATGCAGCCAGGCCAGTGCGTTGCCCGAGTTGGCCGGGCCGACGACGGCGTCGACCTTTTCGTTGTCGATCAGCTCGGTCATGTTCTGAATCGACTTGGGCGGCGCGCCGAGGTCGTCGCGGATGATGCCGACGACCTTGCGGCCGAGGATGCCGCCCGATTTGTTGATGTCTTCGATCGCGGCTTCGAACGCCCAGCGGCCCGCGGTGCCGAGCTCGGCCACGCCGCTGGCGGACTGGTCGGCGTTGTAGCCGATCTTGATGTCCTGGGCGCGCACCGTGGTGGCGGCCACCGCGAGCAGCGCCGTGGCCACGATGGTCTTGGAAAGAGCAGACATCTTGTCTCCTTTGTTGGGGATGGTTGGAGCGGGAATGCAGGAACCGGGGTCGGTCTTGCGGCACGTCCGGGCGGGCCAGGCGGCCACTGCGCCCCTAGCGTAGTCGGATTGGGTTCGCAGAGGAATCAGTATTCGGGCAGGGGGGCATACGGCTTATTCAAAGTCAGGGTGACTACCGAGCCTTCACAGGGAACTCCGCGCGCAGCGACGTACCCTGTTCGTTCAAGCGGGGCGCGGGTGGGAAGCGCGGCGAATCCCATTCGGTGAGGTAGGGCAGCGCCGGCACCAGCATCGAGCGGCCGTTCACCGGCATCGGGCGGGTGCGCAGTTGCGGATGGTCGATCAGGTCGTGCACCGAGTTGATGGCGCCGAACGCGGTCTGCGCTTCGGTCAGGCCGTCGACCACCTGCGGATAGGTCAGCCTATCCAGCACCGCCTGGATCAGGTCTTCCAGCTCGCCGCGGTGCGCGGACCGCAGGCTGTTGTTCGTGAACCGTGCGTCGCTCGCCACCGACGCATCGCGCAGCACGTGCTCGCAGAAGGCGACCCACTCGCGTTCGTTCTGGATCGACAGCACCAGTTCCCGGCCGTCCGAACAGGTGAACGAGCCGAAGGGTGCGATGTCTGGGTGCTTGAGCCCGACCCGACCCGGCGCGCCGTCGCCATAGCGCGCCTGCAGGTACGGCTCCGACATCAGCTCCGCGGCGGTGTCGAACAACGACACCTTCACCGCGCTGCCGAGGCCGGTCCGGTCACGTTGCAGCAACGCCTGCAGGATGCCGATCAGCGCGTTCATGCCGGCGCCGATGTCGCAGATGGACACACCGATCCGGCCCCAGGCGCCCGGCGCGCCGGTTACGGCGACCAGCCCGCTCTCGGCCTGAACCAGCAGGTCGTCGGCCTTGAGCTGGTGCAAGGGGCCGGCCTCGCCGTAGCCGGAGATGTCGCAGGTGATCAACTGCGGGAACTCGGCGCGCAGCGCGTCGGAGCCGAAGCCGAGCCTGGCAGCGGCGCCGGGAGCGAGGTTTTGCAGGAACACGTCGGCGGCGCGGACCAGCGAGCTCAGCTGGTCCTTGTCGGCCTCAATGCGCAGGTCGAGCGCGATCGATTCCTTGCCGCGGTTGATCCACACGAAGTACGCCGATTCGCCCTCCACCGCGTGGTCGCAGCCGCGCGCGAAGTCGCCCTCGGGCCGTTCGATCTTGATGACGCGTGCGCCGGCATCGGCCAGCCTGCTCGAGCAGTACGGCGCGGCCACCGCCTGCTCCAGCGCGACGACGACGATTCCGTCCAGTGGATGGGATGTCATGGAAGCGAAGTCTGCCCAGCGTCGACGGTGTCGGCCATCGGAAGTTCGGCAACCGGGCCTTGCCGAAATTCGAACCATCGGGTTTGTACGCGGTCGCGCACGCGACCGCCTGCGTCAGGGCTTGAGCGCTTCCAGCAGCCGCGTCAGCGAGACGTTCGCCGGCCTGTCCTTCTTCACGCAGGTCAGCATCCGGCGTTCAGCCCAGGCTTCGGCCAGCGGCCGCGCGGTCACGCCCATCCCTTCGCTCAGCAGGCTCGCCGCCGGGAACGGAAGCAGGCCGATGCCCATGCCCGACTGGACCATTCGGCACACCACCTCGAACCCTCGCACCTGCACGCGCAGGCGCAGGCCCTTCTCCAGATTGACGGCCTGTTGCGTCAGCAGCCGCATCAGCGAGGAGCCGCTTTCCAGGCCGACCAGGTCGTGGTCGAGAACATCGCTGAACTCGATGCGGTCGAGCTGCAGCAGCGGGTGGCCGTTCGGCACCACGACGCCGATGTGGTCGCTGCGGTACTGGAAAGTGTCCAGGCCCTGCGTCGAGTGGCCCTCGATCACAATGCCCACATCGGCCTCACCTGCCAGCAGCGTGTTGATGATCTGTGCGCTCCAGCGCTCTTCCACGATTAGGCGCACATCGGGGTTGGCGCGCGAAAAGCGCTCGAGGTCGCCCGGTACGAACTGCGTCATCGCCGAGGTGTTCGCCAGTACGCGCAACTGCCCCTTGCGGCCAGCGGCGTGGTCGTCCATGTCGGCCTGCATGTGATTGAGCTGGACCAGCAGCAGCTTCGCGTGGGTCAGCAGCGTGGCGCCGGCCGGCGTGAGCTCCACGCCCTTGGGCGAGCGATCGAGCAGCGTGCACTTGACCCGGTGTTCCAGCAGGCCGATGCGGCGGCTCGCCGCCGCCAAGCCTATGTGACACGCATCCGCGGCGCGGGTCAGGCTGCGGAACTCGGCGGCCTTGACGAAGAGGGCGAGCGAATCGATGTCGGGGAGCATGAATCGCCGCGATGTTAGCGCTTGCGTGCGAGCGCGCGTTCGCGAATGGCCTCGAAGTCGGCTCGCACACGGTGCAGGTCCATGCGCCGGCCGGCCTTGACGATCTGGCTCGGGATGTCGTGGCCGATCAGCGCCGGCAGCCCTTTGGCGGCCTCGATCAACCGAGCCCAGTCGACACCGGTGTCGTCGCGCGTCAGTTCCACTGCGTGCACGATCTCCTCGCTGCAGACGTTGCCGGTGGCCCCCGGCGCATACGGGCAACCGCCGAAGCCGCCCAGCGAGGCGTCGAAGCGGTCGGCGCCCGCGTCGATCGCGGCCAGCACGTTGGCCAGGCCCATGCCGCGCGTGTTGTGGAAGTGCAGGGTCAGTTCGGTGGCTGGCCACCGCGTGAGAAAGGCGTGTGTAAGTGCCGCGACCTGGCCGGGGTAGGCCATGCCGGTCGTGTCGCACAGCGTTACACCGCGCGCGCCGGTGCCTTCCACGAAGCGCTGCGCCCAGCCGAGCAACACGGCGTTCGGTACATCGCCTTCCATCGGGCAGCCGAAGCTGCCAGGCGGCGTGCGATCTCCTGCCCGTCTTCGGTGCGCAGGTCGAGCGCGATCGAACGTTTGTTGCGCGACGACACCTGCCACCACACCGAGGTGCCGTCCTTGGTCGGACGCCAGTTGCGCAGCGGGTCGCCGCTACCGGGAGGTTCGATCTTGACGACGTCGGCGCCGAATTCCCCGAGCATCTTGCCGGCGAAAGGCCCGGCGATTAGCTGGCCCATCTCGATCACGCGCAGGCGCTTTCAGCGCGCTCGGTGACATCGGATTTGGGTTGGTTTCGGACACATCAGCACGGTCGAGTCGGGGCTGGGCATTGGCGTCATGCCGCGCGGTGGCGCTCGCGCTGGTCAAGTCGCTCAAGCACCAGCAGCGGCGGGTCCACCTTGACGAAGTTCACCTGCCGGCCCGTCGTCAGGTTCGCAAGCGCGATCACCAGGTCGCCTCGCAGCAGCACGTTGACCCTGTGCCCGCGCCACGCCGGCATCACGCGTCTGTGCACCGTCGGCTTCACGTCGTTGCCGTTATCGGCGGCAATCCAACATTCACGGCGCTCGCGCGACGGGTACTGGTTGCACCAGCACATCGGCACGTTGAGGTAGCGCTGCACCTCGGTCAGTTCACCAGTGACATAGCAGAACTTGCGCATCGCGGGGCTCCTTGGAGTGACCCGCTCGAGCGCACGCCGCGTTGCCCCGTCAACCCGGGTTGGGCCGCGACGGTGATTGCCATCCGTCGGCAGGCGCGTCGAACACGCCGACGGCCGCCGTGATGCCGCCCTGCGCACGGGGCGGTTTGGCTTTTGGCCGAGCCTCGAAGATCAACCCCTGCAGCGCCTGCATGCGCAGTCGCTGGACGCGCTTGGGGCCCTTGCGCAAACGCGCCAGGTCGGCATGCAGCAACGGCGCACTGGCCTGGTCGATGGCCAGCACCCGCTCGGCCTCGTCGGTGCGCCGGCTCATCGCCGCCTGGCCGGCGTCAACTATCCTGGCCGCCACGAGGGTCGAACGGGCAGCCTCTCCCGCCAGCCGGGCAAAGGCCATGGCCTGGTGAGCGTATGGCACGAAGCTCATGAGAAACAAAACCTTCAAGTCGTTGATTTGCGGATAAGCACGTGTGTTTGTCCACGAACGCCGGGCGCCGCCAGGGGCCCCGCAAACCGGCCACGAACTTGTCAGCGCGGCTTACAGGTTGTCGCCCAAGCATCCGGTGGCTCAGGACACGCTCACTCGCACGAAGATCAGTGGACGGTTGGGCTTGCCGTTCTGTCGCTCGATGGTTGCCGTCATCCGTCCTGACTGCAACCATCGATAGAACATGCCCTTCAATGCACGGTTCACGTAGCCGATGCGTTGCCCATGGTGCAGCACCGCCAGCGCGTCCGACTCAACCACGTTGCTCGGGTCGGGCTGGATTGTGACGGCGTCACCCACTCGCAAGTCAGACAGCGAGCCCTGGAGGACGTGCCGCGTGCCAGCAACCTCCATCACGTAGTCGCAGGGCCCAGCATCCACCGGAAACTCCGGCACCAGCGCGAACCCATCGCTGGGTAGGCGGGCACCCGTGTGCCCCACCAGCGCCAAGTCGGACAGCTTGAACGGCGCTGCGAGGCCATGCAGTTGCAGATAGTCGCCAAAGTCCTCACGGTTTCGCGGAGGCAGGCGGCGCATCAACGACTCAAGAACGCCGTCTCGAATCTCCGTGTCCTCCAGACGAAAGGCCGGGAACCCCTTGAACCCTGCTGCCTCGGCAGCCTCGAAATCGTCAGTTCCCTTGAGGTAGCGAAAAACGACGTCACCGGACGACTTGTCAGAAAGCACCTCTCCAACAACACGTCGCGTCCGCACCGGCGCTCCCTCGTCCGAGGGTTGCCACGTCATCAGCAGGCGCGACGGTTCAAGCAGATGGCTCAGCGGGGGCATTCAGGAGGGCTCTCAACAGGGCGTGTCGGCGAACAGTCAAACGGCACACGAATCGCATTCTCTCAGTTGTCATCGGCACGGCTACCGGGAGATGCACCAAGTCCGCTATGCACAAGATGAGATCGTCTTGGGAGAAGTCAATCCGTCCGCGCAACAGATCGAGGTCGATGTGCTGACTCCAGTGGTTCAGGACGTATCGCAACAGCGAGAGGTGCCCCTGGATGCCATGCTCAGTGCTGAGCGACGACTTGACGTGGTGCGTACCCTTGTCGATGTACTGGTCCAGGCGCGCATCGGTCCAGCCCGCCACCCGGATCGGGAACCGTTCATGCCCGAGGCTGGTGCCGTTGTCGAACAGCGGCGCCAATCGGCACGGTGGCATGTTCGGTGGTTCGCGACCGACCGCATCGAAGATCAGGCCCCAGTTGTCTTGGTGCCTGTCGGAGTTGCCGATCAGGGCGTCGAACAACAATGCTTCTGCCCACCACTGCCGCCAGTTCTGGCTCAGCGCTCCGGTAGGCGCGCGCCCGCCAACCATTGCTGTCGCACGCGCGGCACGCCCGGAAACTGCTCGTGCAGCGCGCTTAAGGCCAGATACTCCTCGCGGAAGTCGTGCCCCCCACTGGCTGACGCAGTGCGCCTCGTCGATGGCGAACAGGCTGAGCAGCCCGCGCTCGTGCAGCGAGTCGAGCTGGGCCTGCATGCGCGGTGTGGTCAGCCGCTCGGGTGCGGCGTAGAGCAGCACCAGCCGGCCGCTCGTCATCTCGCGCTCGATGCGCTGCGCATCGGCCAGGCTCTGCGACGAGTTGAGGAACGCGGCGTGCACGCCAGCCTCCTCGAGCGCGCCGACTTGGTCGTGCATCAGCGCGATGAGCGGGCTGACCACGATCGTCACGCCCTGGCCGGCGCGGTGGCGCACGATCGCGGGCACCTGGTAGCACAGGCTCTTGCCGCCGCCGGTGGGCATCAGCACCAGCGCGTCGCCGCCCCGCGTCACATGCTCGATGATGGGCTGCTGGGCGCCGCGAAACGCCGGGTAGCCGAAGACTTCATTCAGGATCGCGAGCGGCTCGGTGGCGGGACAGATCATCGGCGCAATGGTAGTGTCGCCACCGGCCAACGGCGCCCGCGCTGCGGCCCGCGCCTGACAAAGAAGGGGCCCTGGAAATGTTCTGGTTGCTTGCTGGCGTGGTGGCGCTGCTCGCTTTGTTGACGCTGCTGCCGCTGTGGCGTTACGAGGTCTGGTGGGTGCGCGGGCAGGACTTCCCGAGGTTGCAGTACGCCGCACTCGCCTTCGCGCTGCTGCCGCTCGAGCTGCTCTTGCTCGACCGCTCGCGACCAGGAACCAGGGTGCTGGTGGCCATCACGCTCGCCTGCCTTGTCTATCAGGCGTGGTGGATCTTTCCGCACACGCGGCTGCACCGCTTGGAGGTCAAGACGGTCATCGACGCCGACCCGAGCGAGACGCTGCGCATCATGGGCGTCAA
>JANOJJ010000006.1:0-3769 GCA_031408155.1 Rubrivivax sp. | reverse complement strand
TGATCGGCTTACTCCGTGAACATCAAGGAACGGCTGGACTTCTCCTGCGCGCTCTTCAGCGGCGCCGGTGAACTGATCGCCAATGCGCCGCACATGCCGGTGCACCTGGGCTCGATGAGCGAGAGCATCAAGACCGTGATCGCGCGCAACCCGCAGATGCAGCCCGGCGACGTGTTCATGCTGAACGACCCGTACCACGGCGGCACCCATCTGCCCGACGTGACGGTGGTCACACCGGTGGTCCTGGACCACGGCGAGCGATATCCCGCCTTCTACGTCGCCAGTCGCGGCCACCACGCCGACATCGGCGGCAGCACGCCGGGTTCGATGCCGCCCTTCAGCACGACCATCGACGAGGAGGGCGTGCTGTTCGACAACTTCCTGCTCGTGCGCGACGGCCGCCTGCGCGAGCCCGAACTGCGCGCGCAACTGGCCAGTGGCGACTACCCTGCACGCAACCCCGAGCAGACGATTGCCGACCTGCGCGCGCAGATCGCCGCCAACGAAAAGGGCGTGCAGGAGCTGCATGCGATGGTGGCGCAGTTCGGCCGCGCCACGGTGGCGGCCTACATGCAGCATGTGCAGGACAACGCCGAAGAGTCGGTGCGGCGGGTCATCACCGCATTGAAGGACGGTGCCTTCGAGCTGGCGCTGGACAACGGTGCGGTCATCCGCGTGAAGGTGACCGTCGACGCCGAACGGCGCGAGGCCACGATCGACTTCAGCCGCACCAGCGCTCAATTGCCGAACAACTTCAACGCGCCCAGGGCGGTGACGATGGCGGCGGTGCTGTACGTCTTCCGCACCCTGGTCGACGACGACATTGCGCTCAACGCCGGCTGCCTCGAGCCGCTGCACGTGATCGTGCCCGAAGGCTGCATGCTCAACCCCAGGCCGCCGGCGGCGGTGGTGGCGGGCAACGTCGAGACCTCGATGTGCGTCACCAACGCGCTCTATGGCGCGCTGGGGGTGATGGCGGCCAGCCAGTGCACGATGAACAATTTCACCTTCGGCAATGCCACCCACCAGTACTACGAGACCATCGCGGGCGGCGCCGGTGCCGGGCCCGACTTCGACGGTGCCAGCGTCGTGCAGACCCACATGACCAATTCGCGACTGACCGACCCCGAGGTGCTGGAGTTCCGCTTTCCCGTTCGTCTGGACAGTTATGCCATCCGGGTCGGCTCGGGTGGCGCCGGGCTGCACCGTGGCGGCGACGGCGGCGTGCGCCGGGTGCGCTTCCTCGAAGCGATGACCGCCTCGATCCTGAGCAACGGCCGCCACCGGGGTGCCTTCGGCATGGCCGGCGGGCGGCCGGGGGCGGTCGGTGTCAACCGCGTCGAGCGCGCCGACGGCCGCGTCGAGACGCTCGATCACATCGGCTCGGCCGAGATGGCGCCGGGTGACGTGTTCGTGATCGAAACCCCCGGTGGGGGCGGTTACGGCGCGCCGGATTGAGGCCGGTTGCGAGCCTTCATGCGCACCTCGGCCGACGCCAGGTCGGCCAGCTCGGCCGGCAGCGGAGCCAGCCGCGGCGGCTCCAGCAGCACGGCGTCGATCGCGCCCGGGCCGCGGCGGCGCATCATCAGCCGCCATTCGAAGTCGACCCAGGGTGACTCGGCTGCGGCGCTGGACCAGAACAGGAACAAGCGTTCGCGCCGTCCGGCCTCGCGTTCGATGCGCTCGCGCCACTGTTCGTTGGTGCGCAGGACCGGGGCGTCGACAAACACCTCCAGCCCCGGCGCCACCTGCTGCAGGGCCTGTACGCAGGCCAGCACCTCGTCGCGCTCGGCGGATGCGTAGGCGGCGTAGGCCGACTGCAGCATGTGGCGCACCGCCTGCGTGTCTTTCAGCGTCGTGGCGGGCGGTGCGCCGGGCACTACCTCGAGCACGAAGCTCAACTCGCCGATCGGCAGACCGCCCACGGTCAGCCTGACGCGCGCCGCATGCGCGCCCGGCCGCGCGCGCAGCGGCACTGCCACCGCGAAGCGTACGCGGTCGGGCCGGCCTATCCAGGCCAGGCGTTGCGTGGACGGCGACGGCAGCAGGCCGTCGATGCGCAATTGCAGCGTGACGAACGGTGTCACGGCATCCGCCATCGGTGACGCCGCGGCCACATCATGGGCCAGGCCCGCGCGCGCGGCCACCTGGGTCGCCTGCTCCGGCAAGGCCACCCAGACGTCGACCGCCACCGTGCTGCCGGGCGACATTGCCGGCGGCGCCCAGGCATGGAACTGGGCGCTGTGCGGCAGCGGTGAGGGTGCCGCCGGCGGCGCCGTTCGCCGTTCGCCGGCCCGGACTGTCGGCAACGGTTCGTCGGCCCAGTCCACGCGGTCGAACTGCGTGTCGGCGCTGCGCGCTGGCGAAGCTTGCTCGGCAAAGTCGAACGGGTCGGCCGATCGCGCCGCGGGGTCGTACAGGTCGGCGAACCCGGTGTCGACCGTGACCGGCGCGATGGCGGGACTCGGCTGCAACCGTGGGGCGGTGGTGCTGGCGCGGCGGGCGAAGGCCGCGCGGTCGGCCGCGCAGCGCAGCCCATCGTCCAGCGTCACCAGGCCTTGCACGACCAGCTGCCACAGGTGCTCATCGGCACCGGTGGAGCCCTGCGCACCTGGCGTGCAGATCAGCGCCCGCAGGCCGTCGATGTCATGTTCGGCGAGGTTGGCCGCCAGTTCGGGCGAATTCATCAGCGCGTCGGTGGCTGCCAGGTCGCGCTCGTCGTTGGCCGAGCGCACCGGGCGCAACGCCAGCACGCCGTGCAGGGTCAACGCCGTGCGGTGGAGCAGATCGGCGCCGGTGTGGCCAGCCGCCAGCGCGATCAGGCGCTGCAGGGCCGTCAGCGGGTCATCGGCGTCCAGCGTCGCCAGACACAGCGCACGATCGGCTGCACGCACTGCGCGCTCGAGCTGCGGGCCGTCGCGCAAGTCGCCCCAGGCAATCGCCAGCGGCCCGGGCAGGGCGGCCCCGGCCGGCACCCGTACGGCCCGGAGCTGCAGCAGTTCTTCCACGCCGGCAGCACTCATGTCCTGGCGCACCAGGCAACGCGCGCGTTCGTGCCAGAAGCGGGTGGCATCTTCGAGCAGCGCCAGATCCCCATGGCCGGTGCGATTGCGATGTTCCAGCAGCGCCGCGGCAGCGTCGCGCCGCAGCGTGGGTGAGCGGCTGGCCAGCACCAGCAGACCGCGTTCGACCATCACCGCGCTGCAGGCCAGGGCCGGCAGGGCCAGCGTGCGCGGCGTCGGCAGCTCGATCGCATACGGCTTGATCGCCATTGCCGGCTGACCATGGCGGCGGAAGGCATGCACCCGAAAGCGACCAACGCCTTCGAGCACGAAGCTGAAATGGATCTCGCGGCTGCGGTCCAGCGCCGCGCGGTGGGCCTCGTCCAGCAGGTCCAGCACCAGTGAGGTGGACTGCTCCGGCGTGAAGCTGACCGACGACAGTGGCACCGAGTGCTCGTCGATGCGCAGCGTGGGTGGCAGCCACGGCACGACGTAAACGGCCGAGGCCTGCTTGTGCATCGCCATGCGCAGCAGGTCGAGCAGCAAAGGGATCGACGGTCGCGCTCGCATCACCAGGGTTCCCGGTCCCGCGCCCACCGCGGGGGTGCCTGCATTGTCAGGCCAATGCGGCGGCTGAGCCGTCAGGCGTGCTGGGGATGGCGCTGCGGCGCTCGTGCCTGCGGCGTCTTCGCAGGCAAGCAACGCCCTGGCTCAATCAACCCGAACCGGCAACCGCCCGCGGTTGGCCCGACGGGCCCCCCAGCCCA
>JANOJJ010000855.1:0-2276 GCA_031408155.1 Rubrivivax sp. | reverse complement strand
CGAGCGCTGACCCACCGCGCGGACATCCGGCTCGACCACATCGGCGGCGCGCTCGACCCCGCACTGGGCCAAGCCGCGCGCGCCTGCATGGCCGCCTGCCCGCACTACCGCTGGCTGGGCGCGCTGCCCCACGCCGCCACGCGCCGGCGCATCCAGCAGGCGCACGTGCTGGTGCACGCCAGCCGGCTCGAAGGCGGCGCGCATGTGGTGATCGAAGCCGTCACCAGCGGCACGCCGCTGCTGGTGTCGCGCATCGACGGCAACCTCGGCCTGCTCGGCACCGACTACGAAGGCAGCTTCGACTGGGGCGACGCCGCCACGCTCGCGACCTTGCTGCAACGCTGCCGCGACGAGCCCGCTATGCTGCCTCGCCTGCAAGCGCAGTGCGCTGTCCGCGCGCCTGTGTTTGCGCCCGTTGCCGAGCGTGCCACCTTGCACGCCATCACCCGACGCCTGCTGGAGACCAGACCATGAACGCTCCCGACAAGCCCGCCGAACCCCGCCTGACGTCGCTGTCGCACGGCGGCGGCTGCGGCTGCAAGATCGCTCCTGGCGTGTTGTCCGAGATCCTCAAGGGCACAGCCGCGATGCCCTTGCCGCCCGAACTGCTGGTGGGCATCGAGACTGCCGACGACGCCGCCGTCTACAAGCTCAACGACGAGCAGGCCCTGATCGCCACCACTGACTTCTTCATGCCGATCGTCGACGACCCAGTCGACTTCGGCCGCATCGCCGCCACGAATGCCATCAGCGATGTCTATGCCATGGGGGGTAAGCCGATCATGGCGCTGGCGCTGGTGGGCATGCCGATCAACGTGCTGTCCACGCAGACCATCGGGCGGGTGCTCGAGGGCGGCGCGTCGGTCTGCCGCGCGGCGGGCATCCCGATCGCCGGTGGCCACACGATCGATTCGGTTGAGGCCATCTACGGCCTGGTGGTGCTGGGCCTGGTGCATCCGTCGCGCATCAAGCGCAACGCCGATGCACGGCCCGGCGATCTGCTGGTGCTGGGCAAACCGATCGGCGTGGGCGTGATGTCGGCGGCGCTGAAGAAGGGCGAGCTGGGCGACGCCGGCTACGCACGGATGATCGCCACCACCACCAAACTGAACACCCCGGGGCCCGACCTGGCGGCGCTGCCCGGCGTGCACGCGCTGACCGACATCACCGGCTTCGGCCTGGCCGGCCACACGCTGGAGCTGGCGCGCGGCGCGCATTGCGACGCGCACCTCGACTGGCGCGCCGTGCCTCAGCTCGACGGTGTGCGTGCGCTGGCCGGGCAAGGCTTCGTCACCGGCGCTTCGGGTCGCAACTGGGCCGGCTATGGGCAAGACGTGGCGCTGCCGGCCGACTTTGCCGCCGAGGACCGCGCCTTGCTGACCGATCCGCAGACCAGCGGCGGGCTGCTGGTGTCGTGCGACGCATCGGCGCTCGACGACGTGCTGGGCATCTTCGGCCGCCATGGCTTTGATCAGGCCGCCGTGGTGGGGCGGGTGACCACGGCCGAAGGCGCAGCGCCGCGCCTGCTGGTTGCCTGAGCACCGCCGCTGCCGGCCTCGCGCTGCGCCGGCTGCCCCGGCGCCGACGCGGTGCACTCGTAAGATGCGGCACTCCGGCGCCCTTGCGATGAGCCTGATCCGACCCTGCATCCTCGACATCGAAGCCTCCGGCTTCGGTCGCCGCAGCTATCCGATCGAGGTCGGGTACGTGCTGCCCAGCGGCCAGGCCCGCTGCACGCTGATCCGTCCGCCGGAACACTGGACCCATTGGGACCCGACCGCCGAGCTGGTGCATCACATCAGCCGCGACACGCTGTTGCGCCACGGCCGCCCTGCGAGCGAGGTGGCCCTCCTGCTCAACACCGACCTGGCCGGCCTGATCGTCTATTGCGACGGCTGGGCGCACGACTATCCCTGGCTGGCCGCGCTGTTCGATGAAGCCGGCCTGAGCCCGGGCTTCCGGCTCGAGTCGGTGCGCGTGCTGCTCGACGAAGCGCACCTCGCCCGCTTGCCCGATCTGCAGCGCCTGGCCCTGCTGGAGTTGGGCGCGGATCGCCACCGGGCCAGCAACGACGCCCGTGCACTGCAGTTGGCGATCGAACGCGCAGCGGACACGTCGGCATAACGCTGCTGGCAGCGCGCTCGGGTGCTGACGCTGCAGGCGAGGCTTTGAGCGTCAAGCGCGGTTGGCCACGCGGCGATGGCTGCGCACCGAGTCGTACAGCTCGAGGTACTGCTGCGCCGGTCCTTGCCAGCCAAAGCGCTGCGTCATCGCGC
>JANOJJ010000771.1:0-4346 GCA_031408155.1 Rubrivivax sp. | reverse complement strand
GACACCGGGTCCGGCATCCTGCCGCAGCACCGGCAACACCTGTTCGATCCCTTCTTCACCACCAAGGAGGTCGGTAAGGGCACCGGGCTGGGCCTGTCGGTCAGCTACGGGATCATCAAGTCACACGGTGGCAACATCGAGGTCGACAGCACGGTCGGACAAGGGTCCACCTTCCGCATCCAGCTGCCGATAAGCCCAAGCGCCGATCCTGCCCGGTCCGACGACCCCATCCGCAGCCTCGAGTCCACCGCAATGCCCGCCGCGGCGGTGGCCGGAGCAAGCAGCATGAAAGACCCTGAGTGACCGCACGCATCCTGGTGATCGACGACGAGGAGGTCGTCCTGCGCAGCTGCCAACGCATCCTGGCCGACGAGTCGCACCTGGTCGAGACCATGTCCGACAGCGTCGGGGGCCTGCGCAAGGTCGACAGTGGCGCTTACGACCTCGTGCTGCTCGACATCAAGATGCCGCGCATGGACGGCATCGAGGTGCTGCGCGACATCAAGGAGCGACATCCCGACGTCGAGGTCATCATGGTGACCGGGCTGTCCGAGGTGCAGACCGCCGTCAAGGCGATGAAGCTCGGCGCCTTCGACTACCTGTCCAAGCCGTTCGATCCCGACGAACTGCAGCACGTGGTCGAGCGCGCTCTGGAACGCAGGCGGCTGTTGCGCGAGAACCGCAACCTGAAGAGCGAGGTCAATGCCAGGTACAGGTTCGAAAACATCATCGGGTCGAGCCCGGCGATGCAGGCCCTGTTCAAGCTGATCGTGCAGTGCGCACCGACCAACGCCACCGTGCTGATCAGCGGCGAAAGCGGCACCGGCAAGGAGGTCATCGCGCGCGCCATCCACCACAACAGCCTGCGCGCCGACAATCCCTTCGTCGCGGTCGACTGCAACACGCTGGGCGCGGAGCTGTTCGAGAGCGAGCTCTTCGGCCACGTCAAGGGCGCCTTCACGGGCGCGGTGACGGCCAAGCGCGGCCTGTTCGAGGTGGCCGCCAACGGCACCCTGTTCTTCGACGAGTTCGGCAACATCGCGCTGCCGACGCAGGCCAAGCTGCTGCGCGTGATCCAGGAGCGCGAGTACCGCGCGGTGGGCGGTACCAGCACGCTGACCACCAATGTGCGCCTGATCGTGGCCACCAACAGGGACCTGAAGGCGATGGTGGCCGAAGGCAGCTTCCGCGAGGACCTGTACTACCGCATCAACGTGTTCCCGATCCAGGCCCCGCCGCTGCGCGACCGGCGGCCCGACGTGCCGGCGCTCGCGTTCCACTTCCTCAAGGCCTATTGCGCCGAACTCGGCAAGCCGATGTGCGAGATCTCCGCAGGCGCGATGAGCCTGCTGATGAACCACGACTGGCCCGGCAACGTGCGCGAGCTGGAAAACACCATGCACCGTGCGGCGATCGTGGCCAGCGACAACATGGTGCGGCTGGCGCACATGGCCAGCCTGCTGCAGCCGGTGCCAGCCGCCGACCACGACGTGCCGCGCAGCGGCGATGAGCTCAAGCGCGTCAAGAAGCTGGCGCGCGAACGCTCGGTCGAGGACATCGAGCGCCGCTTCGTGCAGGAAGCGCTGCGCCGCAATAACTCCAACGTCACGCGCAGCGCCGAGGACACCGGCATGCAACGCGCCAACTTCCAGGCGCTGATGAAGAAGTACAGCATCCGCGTTCGCGACAGCGAGCACGGCGGCGACAACGCCGGCTGAGCGGCTGAGCGACCGAGAGGTCGTGAGCGCGTTCAGCCCTGCTTGTCGGCGACTGCCGCAGCGTGGCTGTCCGCCACCTCTTCATAGCCGCTGATCATGGCCTTGAAGTGCGCCGACGGCGTGTGGCCCAGGCTGGCCAGGTAGACATGCATGACCAGCTGCTTGCCCTTGCTGTCGTACAGCCTCAGGTTGACCCGCCGCTCGGCCGTCGGCGCATGGCACACCGGGCAGGAGATGGCCTCGAAGTGGCGTCCTGCGTTGGGCAGCCAGTCCTTGTGCTGCGCCAGGGCTTCCTTGTGGCAGCTCAGGCAGGCGTCCTTCAGCCCGTCACCCGACGAAGCGGCGTGGATGGCATGCGCCTGGTGGCAGTCGGCGCAGCTCGGCGCCGCCTTGCCCTTGGCCACGCGCTCGAGGCCGTGCACGTCGCCGGCATAGGCCTTGCCGATCGCCTGGTGGCACTTCAGGCAGGGCGTGTCGGCGATCGGGGTGACGATCTTCACCGACAGCAGCGTGTGCACGGCATGGCAGTCGGAGCACAACGGTGCCTTGTCGCTGCCGTCCTCGAGCAGTGCGGCGTGCACGCTGTCCTTGAACTGCGTCACGTGCTTCTTGTGGCAGGTCTTGCAGCCCTCGTTGAGCGTCAGCGCGTAGTCGCGCCGGCTCTTGACCGCAGGCTTGTCCCTGGCGTGCTTGTCATCGTCGATGTCGTCGTGGCAGTCGGCGCAATCGGTCGTGCCGTGCCTGGACTCGAGGTAGGCCGCGGTCGGCACATGCAGCGGCCAGGTCTTGCCGTCCTGGGTCCGCATCTCGAGGTCGGGCTTGTCGTGGCACTTTTGACAAGCCCGGCTTTCATCGCCGAGGGATGGGGTTGCGGCGTCGGCCTGGGTCCAGCTCAGCACGAGCATCAACACGATGATGCCGGTCAACAGGAAACCGGTCGAGCGCGTGCAGCGAACGCGTCGGCCGCCGGAGGTCATGTTCTTCATGGGGGATGTCGATCCGCAAGGCGATCAGCCTAGCGCCCGCCCGGTCGCGTCGACTTGACCTGGATCGGCGTTGGCCGCAACTCGATCGAAAGGGGCGCCGAAGCGCCCCGGGAGGTCAGCCGCGATGGTCCTTCCTGCTGGCGTCGTGCGCGGCCACCCAGATGATCGTTCCGAGTCCGACCAAGGGCAGCGCAAGGATGTAGGCCAGGCCGATGAAGGGCGCGGCGAAGAACAGCGCCACGTTCTTCAGGAAGCGTGCGCTGCGGCGGTGTCCACCGGCCTGAACGAACGCGCGCACGGCCAGGCCTGCCAACAGGGCCAGGCCGATGATCGGCAGCAGCACTGCGAAGGCCAAGCCGAGCAGCGGGCCAGCCACCAGCATCGACGCGAAGATCCAGCCGCTGAGCGGCGCGGCAGCGGCCGGCGCAGCGGATTCAGCGCCGATCTCGGGGGCCGCTTCGGCCGCGGCCGGTGCTGGTGGTACGGACTCGAACGCTTGCCTGGCACTGGCCTCGATCATCTCGGGCGACAGCGGCTTGTGCAGGAAGCCGGTGACGCCGGCGGCCTTGGCACGCTGCTCGTTGGCCTCGGTGCCGTAGCCGGTGATGATCACGACCGGCGTCCAGGACCGGCTCGCCTGGACCTTTTCTGCCAGCTCGAGCCCGCTCATGCCGGGCATCCTGATGTCGGTATAGACGACGTCGTATTCGCCTTCATTGAGCTTGTCGAGCGCATCGGCCGCGTTGCTGGCCGTCACGACGATGTAGCCGTCATGCGAGAGAACGCGGTTGAAACTGGTGGTGACAACGGGGTCGTCATCGACGACCAGAACCTTGCGCAACGCACTCATGATTTGCTCCTGTTGCTGCGTGATTGAACCGGGTCAGCGGGCTGGATCTGACGGTCTGCCTGCCGACCGACTATTACTTGTGGATACCCCTTGCGGCTCAGGCCGCGCCGGCGCTGCGCAGGGCCCAGCGCTTGTGCTGCACGGCCCCGTTGGCGGCGTCGATCACCTCTTGCGGCCCGATCGGCTTGGCCAGGTAGTCGTACGCGCCGAGCTTGATGGCTTGCTTGGCGCTGTCGACGGCCGGATAGCCGGTGATCACGACCACCTCGGTCTCGGGCCAGTTCTTCTTGATGGCGCCGAGAACCTCGACGCCGTCCATCTCGGGCATGCGCAGGTCGAGCAGGACGACGTCGAAGGACTTGCGTCCCAGCGCGCTGAGTCCGGTCTTGCCGTTGCCCGCGAGTTCGACGTTGCAGTGCTCGCCATCCAATGCCCTGAAGAAGCTGCGGCGAACCACTTCTTCGTCGTCGATCACCAGGATGTT
The DNA here is from genome assembly GCA_031408155.1 of Rubrivivax sp. Classification (GTDB taxonomy): domain Bacteria; phylum Pseudomonadota; class Gammaproteobacteria; order Burkholderiales; family Burkholderiaceae_C; genus Rubrivivax. Next base: position 308 of record JANOJJ010000771.1, on the reverse strand, counting down.
GGCCTTCGTGTTCATGGTCTGCCCGTTTCGTTGTCTGTTTTGCCTGGTGACGTATATGCATCAGTCATGCCAAGGCCTCGGGAAGAAAGAAACATCAGTTGTTTCAATCACTTGTGTGAACGTCGGCGTTCCCGGCGAGGTTGGCAACGCGGTCGTCGCGGGCCGGGGTACGACTTTTTCAGGCAGGCCCGCCGCATGGGCCTGGATAACTCCAGCCTTTTCAACGACTTGGGTTTGCGCGGGGGGTGCCTGAGGGCGGTGTGCACCACCTGCGCGGTGTGCAAAGATCAGGCCATGGGCCATGCGCA
>JANOJJ010000380.1:0-2433 GCA_031408155.1 Rubrivivax sp. | reverse complement strand
TTGCGTTTCATGAGGAAAACAAAAAAGCTAAAGATGCCCTGGCTGCGAAGCGAACTGTGAAAAGACGCCAGCTTCGAGCAGCTGGTCGAGCTGGGCAAGTCCAAGGGCCAGCTCGACGCCAACGACCAGGGTGTGGTGCAGGTCGTCGACTGGCTGTGGCAGTACGCCTTCGACCAGCGCGCCAGCGACATCCACCTCGAGCCGCGCCGCGACTTCGGCGCCATCCGCTTTCGCATCGACGGCGTGCTGCATACCGTCTATCAGGTGCCGCTGACGGTGATGGCGGCGATGACCTCGCGCATCAAGCTGCTCGGCCGCATGGACGTGGTGGAAAAGCGCCGCCCGCTCGATGGCCGCATCAAGACCAAGCGCCCCGACATGCCCGACGGCAGCGGCGGCGAGGTCGAGATGCGCCTGTCGACGTTGCCGACCGCCTTTGGCGAGAAGATGGTGATGCGCATCTTCGACCCGCTGGCGGCGGTGAAGACGGTGCGGCAACTCGGTTTCGGGCCGCATGAGGCACAGCGCTGGGACGATCTGATCGCGCGCCCGCACGGCATCGTGCTGGTCACCGGGCCGACCGGCAGCGGCAAGACCACCACGCTGTACGCGACGCTCAAGGCATTGGCCACCGAGGAGGTCAACGTCTGCACGATCGAAGACCCGATCGAGATGATCGAGCCGGCCTTCAACCAGACCCAGGTGCACAGCGCCATCGACATGGGCTTTGCCGAAGGCGTGCGCGCGCTGATGCGGCAGGACCCGGACATCATCATGGTCGGCGAGATCCGCGACCTGGCCACCGCCGAGATGGCGATCCAGGCCGCGCTGACCGGGCACCTCGTCTTCAGCACGCTGCACACCAACGACTCGGCCTCGGCCATCACGCGGCTGGCCGACCTGGGTCTGCCCAGCTACCTGATCGCCGCCACCGTGGTCGGCGTGCTGGCGCAGCGCCTGGTCAGAACGCTGTGCCCGGCCTGCAAGACGCGTGACGACACCACCACGCGCGCCGAGCTCGACGAGATGGCCAAACCCTGGCGCCTGTCGGGCGGGGTGCGGCCGTGCAAAGCCATGGGTTGCCTGGACTGCCGCAACACCGGCTACCGCGGCCGCGACGGGCTGTACGAGCTGCTGGTGCTGAGCGACGCGGCGCGGGCCTGCATTCATCCCGCGGTCGATGCCGGCGCGCTGCGCCGCCAGGCCTACAAGGACGGCATGCGGCCTTTGCGGCTGGCCGGTGCGATGAAGGTCGCCGAAGGGCTGACGACGATCGAGGAAGTCATGCGCAGCACGCCCGGCCTGGACAACTGATCGGTGCGGACCTTACGTGGAAACCACACCGGTGCAGCCGGGATGCGCTCCCTAGAATGGCCTCGATCGCTTGCAGGAGACAACTCATGAAAATCAAGAGCCAGCGCGACTTCTGGTCGGGGCTGATGTTTATCGCGGTCGGCATCGCCTTCGCCTGGGGTGCAACGACGTACAACTTCGGCAGCTCGGCGCGACCCGGTCCGGGCTACTTCCCGTTCGGTCTGGGCGTGATCCTGGCCGTTCTCGGTGCAATCGTGCTCTTCAAGGCCTTGACCTTCGAAGTCGAAGGCGGGGACCCGATCGGAGCCATCGCCTGGAAGCCCTTGCTCTACATTGTTGGCACGGTATCCGTGTTCGGCTGGACCCTGCCGCACCTGGGCATGGTCGTCGCGCTGCCGATCCTGGTGCTGGTCGCGGCTCGCGCTGGCGACGAGTTTCACTGGGGGGAGGCGCTGGCCAACGCTGCGCTGCTGACCGTTTTCAGCTGGTTCATCTTCGTTTACGGCCTGAATCTGACGATCCCGCTGTGGCCGTCGTTCCTGACGCGCTGAAAGGCACCCGATGGATCTCCTGAACAACCTCATGCTGGGCTTCAGCGTCGCCTTCACGCTGACGAACATGCTCTACGCCTTCGGCGGCGCCCTGCTCGGCACCCTGATCGGCGTCCTGCCGGGCCTGGGCCCGGTGGCGACGATCGCGATGCTGCTGCCCAGCATTTATGCGCTCGACGCCACGCCGGCGCTGATCATGCTGGCCGGCATCTACTATGGCGCGCAGTACGGTGGCTCGACCACGGCCATTCTGATCAACGTGCCAGGTGAGTCGAGCTCGGTCGTCACCGCGATCGACGGCTACAAGATGGCGCGCAAGGGAAGGGCAGGTGCGGCGCTGGCGGCTGCCGGCCTGGGCTCGTTCTTCGCTGGCTGTGTCGGCACGATCATCATCGCCGCCTTCGCGCCGCCGCTGACCGAACTGGCCTTCAAGTTCGGCCCGGCCGAGTATTTCTCGCTGATGGTGCTGGGCCTGATCGGCGCCGTGGTGCTGGCCTCGGGCTCGCTGCTCAAGGCGATTGCTCAAGGCGATTGCGATGAGCGTTCTGGGCCTGTTGATGGGCCTGGT
>JANOJJ010000700.1:0-7411 GCA_031408155.1 Rubrivivax sp. | reverse complement strand
ATCGCGTTTCCGTTCATCGGCGCGCAACTGCGCGGCGGGCGCAAGGTGCGCGTCGTGGCGATCGAGCCGGCCGCCTGCCCGAGCCTGACGCGCGGCAAGTTCGCCTACGACTTCGGCGACACCGCGCACCTCACGCCGCTGACCAAGATGCACACGCTGGGCAGCACCTTCACGCCGCCGGGCTTCCATGCCGGCGGCCTGCGCTACCACGGCATGGCACCGCTGGTGTCGCACCTGCGCGACCTCAACCTGATCGAAGCCACCGCCTATGGCCAGGTCGCCTGCTTCGAGGCCGGGGTGCTGTTCGCGCGCGCCGAAGGCATCGTGCCTGCGCCCGAAGCCAACCATGCGGTCAAGGGCGCCATCGTCGAGGCGCTGCGCTGCAAGGCCGAGGGCCGATCGGAGGTGATCCTGTTCAACCTGTGCGGCCATGGCCACTTCGACATGAGTGCGTACAGCGCCTACTTCGCCGGCAATCTTGTCGAGCTGCCCTACGACGAGGCCGAGCTGGCGATGGCGCTGGCAGGCCTGCCGTCGGTTCCGGCTTGAGCGCAGGCGAGGCCGGTCGTCCAACGACCGGGCTTCGTCGGGCAGACAACACGCCTGCGCGCCGACACGGTCGCCTTCGGGCAGGTGCCTGGCCGGTGGCCTCCTGTGCGCTCAGCAAGCAGCAGGCCTACTCCGCCCATGGCCAGATGCTGCGGCGCTCGATGACCGCGCGCATCGAGCGGTAGCGACCAACCATTGAGGTCCCCTGCTGCCTGCGCTTGACGCTGCTGGAGTTGACCGACAGGGCACTGATGCAGGCCTCGCGTCGTCGCCAGGACCTGTTCCGCCGCGCAGCCGAACGGATCCGCAAAGGCCGTTCCCGCAGTGGCGGCGTGATGCTGCTACAGGCCCTCAAGGCAAAGTCAGTGCGCCACCAGGAGTCGAAGCCCTGGCGCTGCGCCACCACCGCCAGCAGAGCGCGGCGACTATCGTCGTCGACGAAGAGCGGCTCGCGCCGGTCACCCCGCGAAGTGACGTGATAGATCGCGCCGAGCAACTTGATGCGCAGGGGGCGTGACATGCAGGGAGTCTGCGAGGTGGGTAGGCAAAAGGCAAGACCTGACCCCGGTTCGCCCTTCGCGCCTGAAAGGTTGACCCTGACCGGGTCAGGCCATCACCGCGTCGTCGTCGATCAGGCCGCGCTTGCGCAGCAGCGGCACGACGGTCGGCGCACGGCCCCGGAACGCGGCGTAGGCGGCACCCGGCTCCAGGCTGTTGCCACTGCCATAGATGTAGCGCTGCAGGCTTTGCGCCAGGCGCTCGTCGAACGGGTTGCCGGCCTCGCGGAAGGCGTCGTAGCCGTCGGCATCCAGCACTTCGGCCCACAGGTAGACGTAGTAGCCCGCGGCGTAGCTCGAGCCCGAGAACAGGTGCTGGAAGTGCACCAGCCGATGGTTGACGCCTACCCCGTCGGGCAGGCCCTGGGCCTGCAGCAGCGCGGCCTCGAAGGCACACAGGTCAGCCGGCGGTTCGGCCTCGGTGCGCGCATGCACCGCCATGTCGACGATGGCACTGGCGGTGTAGCGCACGGTCTCGTAGGCCTGGTTGAAGCGGCGTGCGGCGTGCAGGCGCTGCATCAGGTCCTCCGGGATCGGCTGGCCGGTCTTCCAGTGCCGCGCATGCATGCGCAGCACCCCGGGTTCGGACAGCCAGTGCTCGAACAATTGCGACGGCAACTCGACGAAGTCACGCAGCACCTGCGTACCCGACAGGCGCTCGAAGGTCACGTTCGACAACAGCCCGTGCAGGCCATGGCCGAACTCGTGGAACAGCGTGCGTGCATCGTCCAGTGACAACAGTGTCGGCTCGCCAGGCGCGCCCTTGGCGAAGTTGTTGTTGTTCAGTATCAGCGGCAACTCGGCCCTGGCGGACGCAGCATCGTGACACGCAGCCGCGTCAGCGGGTGCATTGCGACACCCAGCCGCGTCAGCGGGTGGATTGCGGTTCTGCCAGCGCAGCGAGCTCATCCAGGCCCCGCTGCGCTTGCTGGCGCGGGCGAAGTTGTCCTGCAGAAAGATGCCCACCACGTCGCCAGCGGCGTTGCGCACCTCGTACGCCTTGACGTCGGGGTGGTAGACCGGCAAGTCGTCGCGCGCAGCGAAGCGAAGGCCGAACAGGCGGCTGGCGCAGTCGAAGGCGGCCTGCACCATGGCCTCGAGCCGGAAGTAGGGCTTGAGCTCGGCATCGTCGAGCGCGTACGTCGTCTGCCGCACCTTCTCGGCCCAATAGCGCCAGTCCCAGGCCTGGATCTCGGCGCTGGCGCCAGCAGCGGCCATCTGCGCCTGCAAGGCTTCGCGTTCGCGCAGCACCGCCGCCACTGCGCGCGGCCACACCTCGTCGAGCAAGCGCTGCACCGCCGTGCGCGTGCCGGCCATGGTGTCGGCCAGCGCAAAGTCGGCATAGCTGGCATGGCCGTGCAGGCGGGCCTGTTCATTGCGCAGGCGCAGGATGGCGCGCGCCACCTCGCGGTTGTCGGCCGCGCCAGTGTGCTCGCCGCGCGAGGTCCACGCCCGCCAGGCCTGTTCGCGCAGGTCGCGCCGTTCGCTGAAGGTCAGGAACGGCACCACCAGCGAGCGCGACAGCGTGATCACGTGAGCGCCCGCAACGCCGCGTTCGATGGCGGCCTGGCGCGCCGCGGCACGCACGAAGTCGGGCAGCCCGGCGAGGTCGGCCTCGCCCTGCAGCAGCAAGCGCCAGCTCGACTCGTCGTGTAGCACGTTCTGCGCGAAGCGCGTGGTCAGTTCGGCCAGCTCGGACATCACGGCCGCGTAGCGCTCGCGCGACCCGGCCAGCAGCCGCGCGCCGGCACGCACGAAGTCGAGGTGCACACGCTCGAGCAGGCGCAGCTGTTCGGGCGACAGGCCCAGTTGCTCGCGCTGCTGGTGCAAGGCCTCGATGCGCTGAAACAGCCGGGCATCCAGGTAGACCGCGCTGTCGTGCTCGGCCAGCGGAGCCGCCATAAGGCGCTGCACCGCCTGCAGTTCGGCGCTGGTCTGCGACGCGGTGAGGTTGTAGAACACGGCGCCCACGCGCCCCAGCAGCCGGCCGCTGCGGTCGAAGGCAGCCAGCGTGTTGTCGAAGGTCGGGCCCTCGGCCTGCGCAGCGATCAGGCGCAACTCATCGCGCTCGGCCTGCATGGCCACGGCAAAGGCTGGCTCGAAGTGCTCGGACCGTATGGCGTCGAAAGGCGGCAGCCCGTACGGGGCCAGCCAGGGTTGCAGCAAGGGGTTGTCGATGGTCATCGGCTCAGGCTCAGGGCATACGGATGGGTCCATGATGCCATCGGCAGCTGGCCGACTGCGCCGGTACGGAGATGCCGATTCAGGCCGGACCTGAATGCCATTCACCCCACGCCGCGCCTGCAGTTCTGCGCTTCGACCCGTTCGCAGCGGAGCCACCTGGTGGCGTGGGGCCTTGCTGGCGGCAGCCCTGCTGGCGGCCTGTGGCAGCGCGCCGCCGCCGGGCCAACCGGTCGCCAACGCCACCAGCGCGCGCGCGACCGCGGCCAGCACCGCACACCCGCTGGCCACGCAGGCTGCATTGCAGATGTTGGCCGAAGGCGGCAGCGCGGCATGAGGTGGCGGTGCAAGCCACGCCCAGTGGCGCGGGATTCCTGCTCCGGGCCGACGCAGGCTGGGTCGGGGCGGCCGACACGGCTACCATTGCCGGCAACAAAACCGAGGAGGCAACGATGCCGGTCATCGTGATCGCCAACCCCAAGGGAGGGGTCGGCAAGAGCACCCTGGCCACCAATGTGGCCGGCCTGCTGGCGCGCCAGGGCCATGCGGTGATGCTGGGCGATGTCGATCGCCAGCAATCGGCGCGCCATTGGCTGTCGCTGCGGTCGCCGCAACTGCCGCCGATCCGCAGTTGGGAGGTGGCGGCCGACGAGCTCGTGCGCCCGCCCAAAGGCACCACCCACGTGGTGCTCGACACACCCGCCGGCATGCACGGCAAGCGCCTCGACGCGGTGCTGAAGATCGCCGACAAGCTGCTGATCCCGCTGCAGCCCAGCCTGTTCGACATCCAGACCACGCATGGCTTCTTGCAGTCCGTGCGCGAGCACCGGCGCGGCGCTGACCTCGCCGTCGGCCTGGTCGCCATGCGCATCAAGGAACATACGCTTTCCAACGAGCAGTTGCACCAGTACCTGGCCACGCTGCCGGTGCCGGTGGTGGCCTGGCTGCGCGACACGCAGAACTACGTGCAGCTCGCCGCGCATGGCCTCACGCTGTGGGATGTGGCCCCCAGTCGGGTGGCGCGCGACCTCGAACAATGGCTTGCCCTGACCGATTGGCTCAACCGATGAAGCACTACGCACACCTGCAAGACCTGGCCGCCCTGGTCGGCACCGAAGTCGGACTCAGCGACTGGCTCACCGTCGACCAGGCCCGCATCGACCTGTTTGCCCAGGCCACTGGCGACCACCAGTGGATCCACGTCGACCCCGAACGCGCCGCCAAGGGCCCCTATGGCAGCACGGTGGCGCATGGCTACCTCACCCTGAGCCTGCTGCCCGGACTGAGCCAGTCCACCTTCGTCGTCGACGACGTGCGCATGGGCATCAACTACGGCCTGAACAAGGTCCGCTTTCCGGCCCCGGTCAAGAGCGGCGCGAGGTTGCGCGGGCGATTCAAGCTGGTGGCCTTTGAACCCCTGCCCGGCGGCGCGCAACTGACGCTGGAAGTGACAATGTAGGTCGAAGGCGGTGACAAGCCGGTGTGCGTGGCCGAGTCGGTGTCGCGCCGCTACACCCAGATCGCCTGACGCCCAGGCACCTGCCCCGCCCCGCCGAAGGGGGGCGATCGAGGCCAGGCGCTGGCAAGGCATGCTTCGAATACAGCCTGCGAGGGACCGATGAAAGTGCTGCTGGTCGATGACCACCCCCTGATCCTGTCAGCGCTGCAGACCGTGATCCGCGGCATGGGCGACGACGTGATCGTCGAAGGCGTGGACAGTGCCGCCGCGGCGCGCGCCGTGCTGCAACAGGACGACGACTACGACCTCGTGCTGCTCGACCAGGCGCTGGGCGACGCCGACGGCTTCGACGTGCTGGTCGAGTTGCGCCAGACCTACCCGGCGCTGCCGGTGGTGGTGGTGTCGGCCTCCGAACGGGCCAGCGACGTGATTCGCGCGATCGACCTCGGCGCCATGGGCTTCATCCCCAAACGCTCGTCGAACGCCCAGCTGACCGAGGCACTGCAGATGGTGATGTCGGGCGGCCTGTACGTGCCGCCGATGCTGCTCGGCCTGGCGGGGCCTGGTGCGACGGTGTCCGCCGCCGACAGCGACACCGTGCCGTCGGTGATGCAGACCCGCGGCGTGCCGCTGGGCGCGGTGGCCCGGCCCGGGGAGCATCAGCAGGTGGCGCCGCTCGCATCGATCGGACTCACGCCGCGGCAGTCGGAAGTGCTGGCCCTGCTGCTCAAGGGCCTGCCCAACAAGCTGATCGCGCGCGAGCTCAAGCTGTCGGTCGAGACCGTCAAGGATCACGTGGCTGCGGTGCTGCGTGCCCTGGGTGTGAGCACGCGCACGCAGGCCGTGCTGGCGGTGAGCCAGATGACGCAGGATGGCCAGCGCCGCGGCAACCCCTGATGCCGGCGTCGTGAACCCGCGGCCGGCCGCCCAGCCGGCGCCGGATCAAGGCGGCGCGGCGGTGCTGCCACGCCGGCAGTTGCGCGAGATCGACCACCTGCGCGCGCTGATGCAGCAGACGCCGGCCAGCCTGACCGGCAACGCGATCGGCATCGTGCTCATCGGCGGCGTCTTCGGCTGGCTGTCGCCCTGGCCGCAACTGGCGGCCTGGCTGCTGGTCAGTGCCGTGCTGTGGCTGACGCGGCTGCTGCACTACCTGCGCTACCGCCGCCGGCCCGATGCCGACGCCGACACGCTCAGGCGCTGGCGGCGCAGCTGGCGTGCGCTGGTGATTGGACAAGGCAGCCTGTGGGGGCTGGCGGCGTGGGTCTTCTGGGGCCTGGGGACGCCCTACCACGCCGTGGGTCTGATCTTCATCGTCTTCACCTACTGCATGGCCTCGGTGCAGTTGTTGTCGTCGCAGCCCAGGGTCTTCCTGGCCTTCATCAGCGTGGTGCTGCTGCCGATGATCCTGCGCGTCGTCAGCGACGATCAGCACCCCTGGAGCTGGCAGCTCGGCGGCTTGCTGACGATCGTCTTCGGCATCACGGCGTTGATGGGGCGCACCTACGGCAGCGCGCTCGGGCAGGCCATCGCGTTGAAGGCGCGCACCGACGAGCTGGCGGCCCAGTTGCGCCTGGAGATGGCCGCCGCCGAGAGCGCGCGCCGCGCCGCCGAGGCGGCCAGCCGTGCCAAGACGCAGTTCTTTGCCGCCGCCAGCCACGACCTGCGCCAGCCGCTGCATGCGATGGGCCTGTTTGCCGAGGCCTTGCGCCAGCGCAGCCGCGACCCCGAGGTGGCCGGCCTGGTCAACAGCATCAACGAATCGGTCGACGCGCTCGAAGGCCTGTTCGGCGAACTGCTCGACATCACGCGCATCGACAGCGGCGGGGTCGACGTGACCCCTGCCCCGGTGCGCATGCGCGAGCTGTTCGGCCGCCTGCGCCTGCACTTCGAACCGACGGCTTTCGAAAAGGGGCTGATGCTGTCGTTCCGCGGCGAGCAGCATGTGGCACTGGCCGACCCGGTGCTGCTCGAACGGATCCTGCGCAACCTGGTCAGCAACGCCATCCGCTACAGCGACGACGGCGGCGTGCTGGTGAGCTGCCGGCCGCGGCAGGGCAAGCTGATTCTGCAGGTATGGGACTCGGGCATCGGCATCGCCGACAGCAGCCTGCCGCGCATCTTCGACGAGTTCTACCAGGTGCACAGCTCACGCCCGCTCGAGCCGCACCAGCGCAAGGGCCTGGGCCTGGGCCTTGCCATCGTCAAGCGGCTGGCAGCGTTGATGGATGCGCCGCTGACGGTGCGCTCGAGGGTCGGCCACGGCACGGTGTTCGCGCTCGAGGTGCCGGCCGGCAGGCTCGGCCGCGCGGCCGAGGCGCTGCCGGGCAACAGCAAGGCATTGCTCGAGTTGACCCTGCGCGGCAAGCTGATCGTTGTCATCGAAGACGAGGCGGCGGTGCGTGAAGGCCTTGTCGTGGTGCTGCAGGCCTGGGGCGCCAGCGTGTTGTCGTTCGACACCGTGGCGGCACTGCAAGCCTGGCTGGACTGCGGCCCCGATGACTCAGCCCCGCAGCCCGATCTGGCGCTGGTGGACTTCCGGCTGCCCGAGCACCGCACCGGCCTCGACGCGCTGCAGGCCTTGCGCGCGCACTGGCCGCAGGCGCGCCTGCCCGCCATCATGATCACCGGCAGCAGCCTGGGCGGCCATGAGGACCAGGCCCTG
>JANOJJ010000376.1:0-5743 GCA_031408155.1 Rubrivivax sp. | reverse complement strand
CACGATCCGCTTCTTGAAGCGCCGCTCATCCATGGCCGGCCTCCGTCTTGTCGGCGGTGCCGACGCGCTGCATCCAGTTGTAGAGGACGAAGCACAGCAGCAGGATGATCAGGAAGTAGATCAGCGAGAACGCCGCGGCCGGGCCGAGGTCGAACTGGCCGACCGCCTTCTGCGTCAGGTACTGGCTGAGGAAGGTGGTCGCATTGCCGGGCCCGCCGCCGGTCAGCACGAAGGGCTCGGTGTAGATCAAGAAGCTGTCCATGAAGCGAAGCAGCACCGCGATCATCAGCACGCCGCGCAGCTTGGGCAACTGGATGTAGCGCAAGACCGCGAACTTCGAGGCGCCGTCGATGCGCGCGGCCTGGTAGTACGCGTCGGGGATCGCGCGCAAGCCGGCGTAGCACAGCAGCGCGACCAGCGGCGTCCAGTGCCAGACGTCCATCAACAGCACGGTCAGCCAGGCATGCGTGGCGTTGCCGGTGTAGCTGTAGTCGATGCCCAGGCCGGCCAGCGCGGCGCCCATCAGCCCGATGTCGGCGCGGCCGTAGATCTGCCAGATCGTGCCGACCACGTTCCACGGGATCAACAGCGAGATCGCCACCACCACCAGCACGGCCGACGACTGCCAGCCTTTGGCCGGCATCGACAGGGCCAGCGCGATGCCGAGCGGGATTTCCACCAGCAGCACCGCCAGCGAGAACGTGATCTGGCGCAGCAGCGCGCCCTGCAAGTCGTCGTCGCGCATCACCGACTTGAACCACTCGGTGCCGACGAAGACGCGCCGCTCGGGCGAGATGATGTCCTGCACCGAGTAGTTCACCACCGTCATCAGCGGCAGGACGGCCGAGAACGCGACGCACAGGATGACGGGCAGGATCAGCAGCCAGGCTTTCTGGTTCACCGGCTTCATGCGACGAGCTCCTGGTTGACGTAGTAGCAGGTGTGCTCGCCGATGATCGACAGCCACACCGTGTCGCCGACGCGCGGCACCGATTGCTCGGGGCTCAGGCGTGCGCGCAGCAGCGATTGATCGGCACCCGAGCCTACGCGCGCGGTGACGAGCCAGTAGGTGCCGATGTCCTGCGCCTGCGTGACGACGCCGGGCACGGCGCCGTCGGCGTTCTCGGCTTCGATCTGCACGTACTCGGGACGCACGCCGAGCGTGAAGTCGCGCCGGCCGGCCAACCCCGGCGTGGGCAGGGCCAGCGTGCGGCCGGCCACCTCGATGCCGGCGCCGCTGCCCCTGGCCGGCAGGAAGTTCATGCCCGGCGAGCCGATGAAATTACCGACGAAGGTGTGGCGCGGGCGCTCGAACAGTTCGGACGCGGTGCCGACCTGGACCGCGCGGCCGCGCGTCATCACCACCACCTGCTGGGCAAAGGTCAGCGCCTCGACCTGATCGTGCGTGACGTAGATCAGCGTCAGCTTGAGCTCTTGATGGATCTGCTTGAGCTTGCGCCGCAGCTGCCATTTGAGGTGCGGGTCGATCACCGTCAGCGGCTCGTCGAACAGCACCGCCGACACATCCTCGCGTACCAGCCCGCGCCCGAGCGAGATCTTCTGCTTGGCGTCGGCGGCCAGACCAGCGGCGCGCACGCCGAGCTGACCGCTCAGGTCGAGCATTTCGGCGATCTTGCCGACACGCTGCGCGATGCGCTCGGCGTCGACGCCGCGGTTGCGCAGCGGGAAGGCCAGGTTCTGCGCCACCGTCATCGTGTCGTAGATGACCGGGAACTGGAACACCTGCGCGATGTTGCGCTGCTGCGGGCTGTCCCTGGTGACGTCGCGGCCGTCGTAGCGGACGCTGCCGTGTGACGGCCTGAGCAGCCCCGACACCAGGTTCAACAGCGTCGTCTTGCCGCAGCCCGACGGGCCCAGCAGCGCATAGGCACCACCATCCTCGAAGCTCATCTTCAGCGGCAGCAGCGCGTAGTCTTCATCGCGTTGCGGGTTCGGCCGGTAGGCGTGGGCCAGGTCGAGCTCGATGCGTGCCATGTCAGTGCCGGGTTGCCGCTGCAGGCCGGGCCGGCGCGACCAGCAGCTCGCCGCGGGCGTCGAAGACATAGGCCTGTGCGGGGTTCAGGTGCAGCGTGGTCGGCGAGCCGAGCGTGAAGACATGGACGCCGGGCAGCTGGGCGACAAGTTCGCCGATCGCGGTCTGCACATGCAGGTAGGTGTCGGAGCCCGAGATCTCGGCCAGCTCGACCATGCCCGGCAGTGCCAGGTCGCCTGACCGTGCCTGCACGCGAAGGGCGCTGGCGCGCACGCCCACCGTCACGGCGTGCGCGCCAGCGGGCGGCAAGGCCAGCGCCAGCGACAGCCCGGTCGGCAGCGTGACGCCGAGCGGCGTACGCTGGGCGTCGATCAGGTTCATCGGCGGGTCGCTGAAGGCGCGTGCGACGCGGATCGAGCGCGGCCGGTGGAAGACCTCGGCCGTGGGCCCGTACTGCAGCAACTCGCCGGCGTCCATCACCGCGCTGTATCCGCCCAGCAGCAGGGCCTCGGTCGGCTCGGTGGTGGCATACACGACGGTCGATTCGCCGGCCGCGAATAGCGCCGCCAGTTCGTCGCGCAACTCCTCGCGCAGCTTGTAGTCCAGGTTCACCAGCGGCTCGTCGAGCAGCATCAGCGGCGCCTTCTTGGCCATTGCGCGGGCCAGCGCGACCCGTTGCTGCTGCCCGCCCGACAGCTCGGCCGGCAGGCGCTGCAGGAAGGGCTGGATGTGCAGCTTGTCGGCCAGTTCGGCGACGCGCGCGTCGATGCCGGCGCGATCGTAGGCGCGGCCGAGTTTCAGCGGCGACGCGATGTTGTCGTACACCGTCATCGACGGGTAGTTGATGAACTGCTGGTACACCATTGCCACGTTGCGCTCGCGCACCGGCATGCCGGTCACGTTGCGGCCGTCGGCGACGACGCGGCCGGCACTGGGCACATCCAGCCCGGCCATCACGCGCAGCAGCGTCGTCTTGCCGGCCTGGGTCGCACCCAGCAGCACCGTCACCGCACGCGGCACGAGGTTCAGGTCGAGCGGGTACAGGTGGGTGGCCGCACCGCTGCGCTGTTCGATGCCCGCGAGCATCAGCTCCATGACGTCTCCTTGTCGTGCCCGCTCGTCGCGGGCGCGGCGACGCGGCCCCAGTGCGCCTCGCACCAGCCCGTCACGGCGGCGCGTTGCCTGGCGTCCAGGTGCAGGCCGAGCTTGGTCCGGCGCCACAACACATCGTCAGCCGAGCGCGCCCATTCGTAGCGGTGCAGGTAGTGCAGCTCGGCCTCGAACAGGCCCGGCGCGACTTGCGCGCCGAGTGCTTTGTTGCCCAGCAGTGGCTCGACGCGCGCGCCATAGCCGCGCGCCAGGCGGCGCACGAGTGCGCCCGGCAGCTGCGGCGTCTTGGCGGCCAGGGCCTGCACGAAGCGCTCGAAATCCGCATCCGGGCGCTGCGCGGTGCCGATCCATCCGCTCAGGTCACCGCCGGGCAGGACCGATCCGGCGGTCCAAGCGCCGCGCCGCGCGCCGATCTGCGCGGCCACCAGGTCGGCGGCCTCTTCGGCCAGCTTGCGGTAGGTCGTGATCTTGCCGCCCCACACCGACAGCAGCGGCGCAAGGGCGCTGCGGGCGTCGATCTCGAGCGAGTAGTCGCGCGTCACCGCCGACGGGTCACCCGATTCGTCATCGAGCAGCGGGCGCACACCCGAATAGGCCCAGACCACGTCGGCCGGCACGACGCGCCGCTCGAAGTAGCGGCTCACCTGCGCGCACAGGTAGTCCACCTCGTCGCGCTCGATGCGGGCCTCGCCGATGGCGCCCGTATGTTCGACGTCGGTGGTGCCGATCAGCGTGAACTCGCCTTCGTACGGGATCGCAAAGATGATCCGCTTGTCGGGATTCTGGAAGATGTACGCATGGTCGTGCTCGAACAGCCTGCGCACGACGATGTGGCTGCCCTTGACCAGGCGCAGCGACTTCGCCTGCGGCAGGTGGGCATGGTCGGCCAGGAATTGCGATGCCCACGGCCCGGCGGCGTTGACGAGCATGCGCGCCTGCAGGTGGCTCGTCTGCCCCGCTGCGCTGCACAGGGTCACGCTCCAGCCGGCGCTCCCGCGTCGGGCGTCGACACAGGCGCAACGGGTCAGCACGGTCGCGCCGCGCTCCGCTGCATCCATCGCGTTGAGCACCACCAGCCGCGCGTCGTCGACCCAACCGTCGGAATAGATGAATCCCTTGCGGAATCGCTTCTTCAGCGGCATGCCGGTCAGATGCGTTCGCAGGTCCACCGTGCACGAGGCCGGCAGCACCTCGCGGCGGGCCAGATGGTCATACATGAAAAGGCCCACGCGAACCATCCAGACCGGCCGCATCGACGGGTCGTGCGGCATCACGAAGCGCAACGGCCACATGATGTGTGGCGCGCTGCGCAGCAGAACCTCGCGCTCGGCGAGCGCCTTGCGCACGAGTGAGAACTCGTAGTACTCAAGGTAGCGCAGTCCGCCGTGAATCAGCTTGGTCGACGACGACGACGTGTGCGCCGCGAGGTCGTCGCGCTCGCACAGCACGACGGCATGCCCGCGGCCGGCCAGGTCACGTGCGATCCCGGCGCCGTTGATGCCGCCGCCGACGACGAGCACGTCGCAGGCGGCCGGGGTGGCGGGCTCGGCGGCCGGCGGCGGGGCGGCAGTGGGGTCGGCATTCACGGCTGTGCGGTGGCTTGGGCACTGGCGACGGATCTACGAGCGATCCGTGAATTTGTACCTGTTGATGTTCGATTCGGCGCCGATTGTGTTCGTTTCAAGGTTCGCTTTTGTCAATGTAAACCCTAAGTTTCGTTCCTTCGTGATCGTTTAGATTCGGCGGGAATGAACCCCAGCCCGCGCCAGCTCGAACTGGTCGATGAAGTGCGGCGCCGGCAAAGCCTGTCGGTCGAAGCATTGGCCGAGCGTTTCGGCGTCACCTTGCAGACCGTGCGGCGCGACGTCCGCCAGCTCGCCGAGGCCGGGCTGTTGACGCGCTTTCATGGTGGCGTGCGCGCGCCGAGTTCGACCACCGAGAACATCGCCTATCGCCAGCGCCAGCAGCTCAACGACGATGCCAAGCGCTGCATTGCGCGCGCGGTTGCGCAGGCGGTACCCAACGGCTGCTCGCTCATCATCAACATCGGCACCACCACCGAGGCGATCGCGCGCGAGCTGTTGCGCCACCAGGGCCTGCGCGTGATCACGAACAACCTGAACGTGGCGGCGATCCTGTCCGACAACCCGGACTGCGAGGTCATCGTCGCCGGTGGCACCGTGCGTGCGCGCGACCGCGGCATCGTCGGTGAGGTGACGGTGGACTTCATACAGCAGTTCAAGGTCGACATCGGCCTGATCGGCATCTCCGCGATCGAAGCAGACGGCACGCTGCGCGACTTCGACGTCCGCGAGGTGAAGGTCGCGCGCGCCATCGTCGAGCATTCGCGCGAGGTCTGGCTCGCCGCCGACCACAGCAAGTTCAACCGGCCGGCGATGGTCGAGCTGGGACGGCTCAACCAGGTCGACATGCTCTATACCGACCTGCCGCCGCCCGATCCATTTCCGGCGCTGCTGGCCGATGCCGGCGTCGCTCTGGTGACCTGCATGGACAAGCCGCTCGTGATGAACAAGGCAACCTGGCGGCCGGACCGCTAACAGCAGACAGGGCTAGCGTGGACCGGGGCCGCCGGAGAGGGTCACTCTGTCAGCACCGATCCGGCGCTCGATCATGCACCCC
>JANOJJ010000673.1:0-3163 GCA_031408155.1 Rubrivivax sp. | reverse complement strand
TGTTGTGCTTCATGCCGGCGAATAGAGGGCAGGTCCAGAGCCTCTGCCATGGGGTGTTGCCCCCTCATGACAGCTCAGGGGCTTCGCCCCCGCGGCCCAGACGGGCCTGCCCCCACGGCTTTTGTCGCAGCTCGGTTTTGTCGCTCGCGCTCCAAAACCGCGGGCGGATGGGCTTCACCCATTGTATCCGCCCACCGCTAGCCGCTTGGCGAGCTTGAAAACGCCCGCGAATTTACCGCCCGCCACATCGGGCCTTACCGCGATGATGAGCGGCACATGCTGTCGGTGATCGGTGCGGCCAGCCGCAGAGCGCTGATCGAGACGATCGTGCCGCGCAGCATCGCGCGCACCAAGCCGATGGCGCTGCCGGCCCCGCTGAGCGAAGCACAGGCGCTGGCCGAGATGAAGGCACTGGCATCGAAGAACGTGGTGCTGAAGAGCTTCATCGGCCAGGGTTACCACGCCACGCACACCCCCGGCGTCATCCTGCGCAACATCCTGGAGAACCCCGCCTGGTACACGGCGTACACGCCGTACCAGGCCGAGATCAGCCAGGGCCGGATGGAGGCGCTGATCAACTTCCAGACCATGGTCTGCGACTTGACAGGCCTGGCTATCGCCAACGCGTCGATGCTCGACGAAGCCACTGCAGCGGCCGAGGCCATGACGCTGGCCCGACGCAGCGTCAAGAACCGGAGCAACACGTTTGTGGTGGCCGGTGACTGCCACCCGCAGACCATCGAAGTGATCCGCACCCGCGCCGCGCCGCTGGGACTGACGGTTCAACTGGCCGACTCGGCCGCCGAATGGGATCGCCTGCTTGACGGCGGCGACTACTTCGCGGTACTGGTCCAGATGCCCACGACCGATGGCTCGATCCACGACGTGCGCGAAGACGCCGCTCGCATCCACGCCCATCAGGCGGCCTTCATCGTGGCCGCCGACCTGCTGGCGCTGACGCTGATCAGACCGCCCGGCGAGCTCGGCGCAGACATTGCGCTGGGCAGCACGCAGCGCTTCGGTGTGCCCATGGGTGGCGGCGGGCCGCATGCCGCCTACCTGGCCTGCCGCGACGAGTTCAAGCGCAGCCTGCCCGGCCGGCTGGTCGGGGTGAGTGTCGACGTGCACGGCGCGCCGGCCTACCGCCTGGCGCTGCAGACGCGCGAGCAGCACATTCGCCGCGAGAAGGCGACCAGCAACATCTGCACCGCGCAGGTGCTGCTGGCCGTGATGGCCAGCATGTACGCCGTGTACCACGGGCCGAAGGGCCTGCAACGGATCGCGCAGCGCGTGGCCAGCTACATCGCCGTGCTGGCGCAGGGCCTGCGCGAGATGGGCATCAAGGTCCTGAACCGCACCGCATTCGATGCCCTGTGCCTCGACACCGGCGCGGCCACGGCCGAGATCGCGGTGCGGGCGCGGGCGGCGGGCATGAACCTGCGCCGTTTCCCCGAGTGGGGCGACACGATGATCGGCATCGCTGTGGACGAGACCACCACACGGGCCGACCTTCAGGCCTTGTGGCAGGTCTTTGCCCAGCCAGGACAGGCACTGCCGGAGCTGGCGACGTTCGACCAGGGCATCGAGACGATGATCCCCGAGAGCCTGCGCCGCAGCAGCGCCTTCCTGACCCACCCGGTGTTCAACACGCACCACAGCGAGACCGAGATGCTGCGCTACATCCGGTCCTTGAGCGACCAGGATCTGGCGCTGGACCGCAGCATGATCCCGCTCGGCAGCTGCACGATGAAGCTCAATGCGACGAGCGAGATGATTCCCATTACCTGGCCGGAATTCGCCCAGTTGCACCCGTTTGCACCGCCCGAGCAACTGGCCGGCAGTTGGGCGCTGAACGACCAGCTGTGCAGCTGGCTGTGCCAGGCCACGGGCTATGCTGGCGTCAGCCTGCAGCCCAACGCCGGTAGCCAGGGTGAGTATGCTGGTCTGTTGATCATCAAGGCCTGGCATGAGTCGCGAGGCCAGGCCCAGCGCACGATCTGCCTGATCCCGGCGTCGGCGCACGGAACCAACCCGGCCAGCGCTCAGATGGCGGGCATGAACGTGGTGGTGACGGGCTGCGACGCGATGGGCAACGTCGACATGGACGACCTGAAGGCCAAGTGCGAGCAGCACAGCGCCAACCTGGCCGTGGTGATGATCACCTACCCCAGCACGCATGGGGTGTTCGAGGCGCGAGTCAAGGAGTTGTGCGCGTTGGTGCATCAGCATGGCGCTCGGGTCTATGTCGACGGGGCCAACATGAACGCACTGGTGGGCGTGGCCGCGCCGGGTCAGTTCGGCGGCGACGTGAGCCACCTCAACCTGCACAAGACCTTCTGCATCCCGCACGGGGGGGGCGGACCTGGCGTGGGCCCGGTGGCGGTGGTGGCGGACCTGGTGCCCTTCCTGCCGGCGCACCGCACGGCCGGCATCGGCGGGCCGCAAAGCGTCGGTGCCGTCAGCGCAGCGCCCTTGGGCAACGCTGCTGTGCTGCCGATCAGCTGGATGTACTGCCGCATGATGGGCGCCGACGGCCTGCGCGACGCCACCGAAGTGGCCATCCTGTCGGCCAACTACGTGGCCGCCCGGCTGGCTGACCACTACCCGGTGCTCTACAGCGGCGGCAATCCGCAACTCAAGGGCGGTGGCGTGGCGCACGAGTGCATCCTGGACCTCAGAGCGCTGAAGGACAGCTCCGGCGTCAGCGCCGAAGACGTAGCCAAGCGCTTGATCGACTTCGGCTTTCACGCACCAACGCTGAGCTTCCCGGTAGCGGGCACGTTGATGGTCGAGCCGACCGAAAGCGAACCGCTGGCCGAGCTCGACCGCTTTTGCGACGCCATGATCGCGATCCGGGCCGAGATCGCCCAGGTCGAGTCCGGCGCCTGGCCGAGGGACAACAACCCGCTGAAGAACGCGCCGCATACGGCAGCAGCCCTGCTCGGGACGGACTGGCCGCACCCTTACTCACGGGAACAGGCGGCGTACCCGGTGGCTGGCCTGCGCAGGCAGAAGTACTGGTCGCCCGTGGGCCGGGTCGACAACGTTTACGGTGACCGCAACCTGTTCTGCAGCTGCGTGCCGGTCAGCGTGGTCCAGGACTGAGCCGTGGCGGTGTCGGTCTTCGACCTCTTCAAGATCGGCATCGGCCCGAGCAGTAGCC
>JANOJJ010000670.1:0-4088 GCA_031408155.1 Rubrivivax sp. | reverse complement strand
CACAACCTGCACCTGAACGAACTGGCGCCGATGAAGTACCGCCATGGCGACTGGGCCGTGATGCCGGCCCAGCCGATGCCGCACCAGCGCGCGGGCCGCACGCTGCGACGGCGACTGCGCGGGCGCTTCGACCTCATCATCGGCAGCGATCTGCTGTACGAGCGCGATCACAGCCTGGCGCTGGCCGGCTTCATCGGCCGCCATGCGCTGGCCAGCGCCGAGGTCTGGATCATCGACCCCGACCGCGGCAACCGCGGGCCCTTCAACCGCGCCATGTCCGGCCTGGGTTTCGCGCTCGCCGAACAGCGTCTGGACCGCGCCGCCCGTGGCCAGGCGCCGGCCTACAAGGGGCGCTTGCTGACCTACACCCGCCATGGCTGAGGGCCGAGGCGATCGGATATCGTCATGCCCATGGCCGAGACCACCTTCTTCTGGCATGACTACGAAACCTTCGGCCGGGTGCCGCGGCGCGACCGACCGGCACAGTTTGCCGGCCTGCGCACCGACGCCGAGCTGAACCTCATCGGCGAGCCGGTGATGCAGCACTGCCAGCCGGCACCCGACTTCCTGCCCGACCCCGAGAGCTGCCTGCTGACCGGCATCCTGCCGCAGCATTGCCTGCAGCACGGCCTGCCCGAGCACGCCTTTGCCGCCGCCATCGAGGCCGAACTTGGCCGCCCGGGCACGATCGGCGTCGGCTACAACAGCATCCGCTTCGACGACGAGGTGACTCGCCACCTGTTCTGGCGCTGCTTGATCGACCCGTATGCGCGTGAATGGCAGCACGGCTGCAGCCGCTGGGACCTGCTGGATGTGCTGCGCTGCAGCTGGGCGCTGCGGCCCGAAGGCATCACGTGGCCGTGCCACGACGACGGCCGGCCGTCGTTCAGGCTCGAGCACTTGACCGCCGCCAACGACCTGGTGCACGAGGCTGCGCACGACGCGCTGTCGGACGTGCGCGCGACCCTTGCGATGGCGCAGCTGGTCAAGGCGCGCAACCCGCGGCTGTGGGACTTCTGCCTCAAGCTGCGCGACAAGAACGCGGTGCGTGCCGAGATCGGCGTGGGCAAGCCCTTCGTCCACCTGTCGGGCATGTACCCGGTGGAACGTGGCTGCCTGGCGGTGGTGTGGCCGTTGACACCTCACCCGACCAACAAGAACGAGCTCATCGTCTGGGACCTGGCGCAGGACCCGGGCGAGCTCGAGTCGCTCGATGCCGACGCGGTGCGGCTGCGCCTGTACACGAAGCAGGACGCGCTGCCCGAAGGCTTGCGCCGCCTGCCGATCAAGACCATCCACCTGAACAAGTCGCCGGTCGTCATCGGCAACCTCAAGACCCTGGGCGGCGCGGCCGAGCGCTGGGGTCTGGACCTGGGCGCGGTGGAGCGCCACGCGCAGCGCGCGGCAGCCCTGTCCGAGTCGGTTGGCGAGCTCTGGCCGCCGGTGTTCGCGCGCGCCAGGCCCGACGGCGAGATCGACGTCGACGAAGACCTGTACGGCGGCTTCATCGGCGACGCGGACCGGCGCACGCTGAACCGGCTGCGCGAGCGGTCGCCCGACGCGCTGGCTGCACGCCAGCCGGCGTTCGAGGACAGCCGGCTCGACGAGCTGCTGTTGCGCTACCGGGCGCGCAACTTCCCGACCACGCTGAGCGACGACGAAGGCTCGCGCTGGCAACAGCATATCGCTGCAAGATTGCACCGCGGCGCGGGCGGCTCGATCACGCTGGCGCAGTACTTCCAGCAGATCGACGATCTTGCCGAGAGCGCAGACGACCGTGACCAGGACATCCTGGAGGCCTTGTACGACTACGGGCAGCGCATTGCGCCGCCGCTGCCGTCCGGCGCCTAGCGCAAGCGTTGCTCGTCAGCGCTGCGACCGATCGTCAAGGCCGCAGGAATCAAGCTGGAGCGCGCCCGGGTCCTGTGGTCCGTGCAGTCTTTACTTCCGTCCGATCGCCGCCAGCAGCTCGCTCATCGGCACCACGCGGCTGTGCAGCGGCAGGATGCGATCGACGTTCAGGCCCAGGCTCTCGATGTTCTGCACCAGGTTGACGTGGTTGGCATTGGGCGCCGGCGGCGGCGGACTGTTGGGTGCGGCGGGGGTGTAGGCGTCGGCTTCGATCAGCAGCCGCTCCCTGGCCAGCCAGACCATCAGGAAGCCCTGCGCGTGCACGCTGCCTTGCATCTCGTGCACCTCCACGATGCGACTGTCGTCGCTGATCAGCAGCTTGCCCTTGACGCCCGTGATGCTGGCGCTGCGGCCCGACTTGGCCAACAGGTCGGGCTTGATGCTGTTGGGGTTGGCGAATACCTTCTCGAAGTAGGGCTTGGCCAATGCGCTGGTCACCAGCGTCGCGCCCGAAGCCACCGCCGCGCGCAGGCCGCCGGCATGGTCGAAGTGGTGGTGCGAGTTGATCACCGTGCGCACCGTCTTGCCCGCCACCAGTTCGTTCGCCTTGGCCAGTACGGCGGCTGCGCGGCCATCGTAGAGCGGCGCCTCGACGACGATCAGGTGGTCCTTCATCTCGATCGCCACGCTGTTGTGCGAGCCGCCGGCCAGGAACCACACCCCTTCGGCGACCTGGGTGGCGCTGACGCGTTCGGCGAAGGTGCGCACGGCGTCGGGCACGCTCGCCTCGACCGCCGCGTTCGGCTTGACGTCCTTGATCACGATGTCGAAGGTGGGGAAGCCGCCCTGGCTTTGCTGCATGCGCTGCGGAAACTTGACGCCACTGCCGACGTCGGTCCAGTCGCTATAGGTGGTGCTGAGGTCGGTGTCGCCGAGCACCGGGTGCGGCAGTCGCGAGTCGACGCGCGAGACCATGCCGGCCGGGTCGATCCACACCGTGGCTTCAAAGCGGCCGGGTTCGGTGAACGACACCGTCGTGAAGGTGGTGCCGCCTTCGCTGCGGGTGGCGGCCTTGGGCTGGTTGCGCAGTGCGGCCTTGATCACGCCATGCGGTGTGGTCCACAGGTCGTGGATGCGGGTGTCGAGCGCGACTGGCGCGGCTGTGGCCGTGTTGCCGCTGCCGTTCCAGGCCAGGCCGCCGAGCGCAAAACCGGTGACGCGCGCTTCGCCCATGCCCATCAGCGGCGTGGCGCCGCCGCCGGTGGGTTCGCTGCGGCTGCGGCCGAACTCTTCGCGCAGGGCGCCGTTTTCGTAGTCCAGCTGGCGCGCCAGCACCGAATAGTTGAGCCCCGGCCAGGCCATGCCGGGCTGATAGGCCTGGCCGAAGGTGCTACCGGTGCCACTGCCGCTGAAGTGCAACGACTTGAGGTTGGCGCCGCCGATGGCCTGCTCGGCCTGGCGCAGCACGGCGTACGGGTCCGGCGGCGTGCTGGCGCAAGCCGCGAGCAGGGCTGTCAGCGCCACCAGGGCCAGGCGGCAGTTGCAAGGACGGGCGGCGTTGTTCATCGAACCTCCGACTGAAGACAGTGCGCGAGCGTGCCTCGCCGCCAGCGCTTGCGCCATCAGGGAAAGTGTCGACACGTTCGATGGAATAGATCGTGCCGGTGCAGGGTCGAGCCGACAGGCCGCGCGACGACGGCCGCGCGGTCTGGGGTATCGTCCAGGCTCCAACTCTTCAGCGGATGGCTCGTGGCAAAACCCAACTACGCGTTCGAGAAACGCCAGCGCGAGCTGGAAAAGAAGCGCAAGAAGGAAGAGAAGACCCAGCGCAGGACACCCGGCCCGGAGCCCACGCGCAGCGACGGTTCACCGGCCCCCGCCGACGACGGCAGGCCGCCGCCGGCGCCGTAGCTCCGAGCGCAGCGGCCGCCAGGCACAGGCGTCAACGAGGCGCGGTGCTCGCCGCGTGGTCGGCGCTGGTCGGCGCTGGTCGCTGCTGGTGACCACCGGGCCCGCTGCCGTGCCGGCTGCGGCGATGCGCGATGCCAGAAGCGACAAGCAGGCGCAGTGCGGCCGGCCAGCCTTCGCAGCGGCGTTGCAGTTCGGCCAGGTCGATCGTCGCCGGCGCACCTGTGGCCAGGGCCAGTTGCCGCAGCTCGCGCTCGTCGAATGCCACTTGGCGGACTGATGAAATCGGCCCGCCAGCGCGGGCCGTTGATCGATTCAGACCGTCGACA
>JANOJJ010000647.1:0-7390 GCA_031408155.1 Rubrivivax sp. | reverse complement strand
TTCCAGAGCTTCATCCAGTCGAACGCTGCGCCCGCCGTCGCCGCCAAAGGTCAGGGCCGCTGATCGACATGGCGGCTCGGGTGGCATTGGCCGCTGCCACATCCGCCGCTGCAGGAATGCTGATGGTGCTGGCCGCGTGCGACAACGCCTCCGTGTCGGCGCCGTCCAGAGCCCAGCCCGTGTCGGTAGCGGCGGCGAACGTCGATGCGCAGCATGAGTTCGGGCGCAAGGTCTACAACTTCCGCTGCTATTTCTGCCATGGCTATTCCGGCGACGCCAAGACGCTCGCGGCAACCTACCTCAGCCCACGTCCGCGCGACTTCACCCAGGCCAGTCCGGCTGAGTTGCCGGCCTCGGCCGTGCTGCGCGCAGTGCGAGATGGCAAGGCGGGCACGGCGATGAAGTCATTCAACGGCATCATCGACGAGGCCGCGATGCAGGCGGTGGCGGCCTTCGTCGTGCGCGAGTTCGTGCGCGACAAGGCGATCAACACCACCTACCACACGGTGGAAAATGGCTGGCCCGATCACCAGCGCTTTGCGCTCGCGTTTGCGTTCGCACGCGGCGAACTGGCGCTCGACACGCCGCTGGAGCAACTCGACCAGGCGCAGCGGCAAGGTCGATCGATGTACCTGACCAGCTGCATTACTTGCCACGACCGCGCGCGCGTCAGTGACGAAGGGCCAGCCTGGAGCTCTCGCCCGGTGTCCTATCCGCGCATGGGCTTTGTGCCCGGGCAGGCGAACACGCCGCCGCCAGACGTGGTGTCGAGCGCCAGTGTCTATGCCAAACACGAGGTGGTGCCCAAAGTCGCGGGCCTGAGCACGCGTGAAAAGCATGGCGAGGCCCTGTTTCAGGCCAACTGCGCGTTCTGTCACGGTGCCGACGGCAGCGGGAAGAACTGGATTGGGCAGTTCATGCAGCCCAAGGCGCGCGATCTGACGGCCTACAGTCCGCAGACCATGCCCACAGCCCGCCTGCTGCAGGTGATCCGCGAAGGTCTACCCAATACGTCGATGCCAGCCTGGCAGCATGTGCTCGAGCCGGCCGAAATCGATGCCGTCAGCGCCTATGTGAGCCGGGTGCTGTTCAAGGCAGCGTCCTGAAAGGCTGTGCTCGAGTATCCGACTCGCCCCTGCAGCGCCTTGCAGCACCCGGGCGAACGTCCGACGTCCGCGAGCCCTCGACAGCCTGCCTCACTTCACGTGACAGGTCAGGCAGACCGCGCTGCCGGTGTTGCTGATGCGCAGGAAGCTCGGATTGAATGTCGACGCCGGCCCGCCCGAAGGCACACCGTGCGGGTCGTGACAGGTGGCGCATTCGACTTCGTAGCCGTCGCCCGAGTTGTACAGGCGAATTTCACCCTTGTCGGCGTGTTGGTTGCCGTTGGTGTCGAAATAGGCCAGCCGAGCCTCCTTGCGCGGCGGGTCATTGAAGTCGGTCCCCGGGCCGGCGGTGGTCGGGAAACGTATGCCCACCGGATGATCGTTGCGCAGATCGGTACCAATGATGAATGCCGTGAAGTCGGTGGCCCCGAGCGAGATCCCACCCTGGGCCGTATGGCAAACAAAGCACTCCGTTCCGATCCGCCCATGCTGCGTGGCGTCAGGGCCACGGGTATTGTCCCAACTGTTCAGGAACGCCGTGTCGGAGTCGCTGGTTTCCATGTTGAGGTTGGCGCGACCCGACCCCGGCATGTTGATGATCGCGTCGACCGCGGTCTGGCCGTCGTGGCACGACAGGCAGGTCAACGAACTGGTGCCGGGCTGCGTCACCGGCTGCGTCAGGCTCGCCGTGTTGAGCTGGTTGTAGGTCTGGTAGTTCGTCACCTTCATGGTGCGATTCCACAGCGGCGCGCTGGTCGTGCGATTGGCGCTGTGCGGCGTGTGGCAATACACGCAGACTTCCATGTAGTCGTTGCGCGTCGAGTCCATGAACGCGACCAGCGGCGGCGCTGTGCCGTTGGGCTGGCGCTGCGTCATGTTGTGGCGCGTATTGCCAACCGTGAGATTGTTGTCAAAGCGAGACGGGCGGTCCGGCGTCTGCGCCGTCGACGGCAGCACTGCTGCGAGCAACACCGCCACCAGCGCCATCGAAGCGGCCGTAACGACCCGCGCCTTGATGCGAAGCACTTGCTCGATTCCCGCCGGACCTGTTTCCATCATCTGCTCCTGTAGCCCGGATCGGGCCAGCCCCCATCGTTGGCAGCAATGCAAGTTTCGTACCTTGGGCGATCAGATATGCCACTGCCCTGGCTGTAGATCGAGTTCCCGAATCTGGGCCCAGACTTCCCGAAAGCGAGACGGCAGCGTCCGCTTCGCGACCTCGAACGACCTGACCATTGAACGACGTCAAGCGGCCGGCGCCTCCATCAGTTGCCGGCCCTCGGCGTCGCTCAGGCGGCGCAAGACTTCGACCTTGTGCAGATACTGGTCAACGATGTAGACGCGTCCGGTCTCATCGGTGGCAATCTTGGCCGGCAGCATGTAACGCCCCGGCGCATCACCTTCGGCGCGGGCGCCGAGGGTCAGCAGCAACTGGCCGTCGGGTTGAAAAACCTGCACGTTGCAGAAGCTGGCGTCGCTCACGTATACAAGTCCCTCGCGGTCGACCGCAAGTCCTCGCGGTCGCGCCAATTGGCCAAGCCCATTGCCCACCGAGCCGAACATGCGCAGGAACCTGCCCTGCGCATCAAAGGCTTGGACGCGAAAGTTGCCGCCATCCAGCACCCACAAGGTGCCATCCGGCGCAACTCCGGCGTCGACCGGCAGATTGAACTCGCCAGACCCGCTCCCGCGCCGCCCGATCGGCGCCAGCGCCTGCCCATCGAGGTTGTGTACCCAGATGCAATGGCTGTCGCTGTCGACGCCACCGGTGTCCACGACGTAGATGCGTTCACCTCCGGCGCTGACCGCCACCGCGGTCGGACGCGCCCAGCTGCGCGAGCCGTCGATGTGGCGCAAGTACAGGCCGAGCGCATCGAAGATGACGATGCGCCGCGCGGTCGAGTCCACCACGTAGACCTGTCCCATCGAGTCCACCGCGATGCCTGCGGGCTTCTTCAACTCGCCCTCGAAACGCAAGCCGAAGCTGAAGGTGCGACGCCGGGGCAGATCGAAGACGAAGACCCGCCGTCCCTCGGTATCGGTCACGTACACCCGGCCACGCGCCGCAGCCACCGCCAACGGCTTGCCGAAGCTGGAACGCGATTCGTTGTCCCCGGTGAGCAGGCGCCGGAACTCGCCGAGCGACGAATCGTCACGCAGGCTCGCTGCATTGCGCAGCGCTCCTTCAAAAACAAAGCGTGGTTGCTCGGGCAGGGCCGGCCACGTCAGGCGGCTGCGCCGGACCGGCGGTGCAGGCGCTGTGCTGCAGCCAGCCAGACCGGCGCCCATCAGGCCCAGCCAGGCCAGCAAGTGGGTGCGGCGATCTGTCATCCGCCGCATCCGGCTGCACGCTTCATGCCAGCGAAGTCGCCGCGCACGCCTGATGCACCTCGGTGCGAACTATCATCGCGGGCTTTTGCGCTCGCACATGCTGCAAGTCCACGATCTCGCCTGCATCCGCGGCGACCGCCGCCTGTTCCGCGGGCTGAGCTTCGAGCTCGGGCCGGGCCAGTTGCTGCGCGTGGAAGGCGCCAACGGGGCCGGCAAGACCAGCCTGCTGCGCCTGTTGGCGGGCCTGGGCCTGCCGGCGGCCGGCGAAGTCCGCTGGCAGGGCCAGGCCATCCGCCGGCAGCGTGAAACCTACGCCCATGCCTTGCTCTATCTGGGTCACCTCGGCGGGCTCAAGGACGAGCTGACGGCGGCCGAGAACCTGCAGATCGACGCCGATCTGGCCGGCACGCCTGGCATCGACGCCACCCGCATCGACGGCGCTCTGGCCGGTTGGGGCTGGCCCGGCAGGCCAAGCTGCCGCTGCGCGTGCTTTCAGCCGGCCAGCGCCGGCGCGCGGCGCTGGCGCGGCTGCAACTCACCGAGGCGACGCTGTGGATCCTGGACGAACCGTTCAACGCGCTCGACGTCGACGCCGTGGCGCAACTGGGCCGGCAGATCGAAGCCCACGTGGCCCGTGGCGGCCTGGCGGTGATCACCAGCCACATGGACTTGCCGATCGCGCACGTTCGGGTGCAGTCGCTGCGCCTGGCGTCATGACGGCGCGCCGCCGCTCGCCAGTGCCATGTCGGCCCGGGCCATGACCCAGGGCTCGCCTTCACTGCGCCGCGCTCTGGCGGCCACGCTTCGGCGCGACCTGCTCGTCACCGCACGCCACCGCTCGGACGCAGTGACCGGGCTGGTCTTCTTTGTCGTCGTGGCCAGCCTCTTTCCGCTCGGCGTGGGCAGCGAGACGCGGCTGCTGCGCGAGATCGGCCCCGGCGTGGTGTGGGTGGCGGCCCTGCTGGCCAGTCTGCTGTCGCTACCGCGCCTGTTCGTCGCCGACTACGCTGACGGCACGCTCGAACAACTGTTGCTGCGCCCGCAACCGCTGGCACTGCTGGCACTGGCCAAGGTGGCGGGGCATTGGCTGTCGACCGGCGTGCCGCTGGTGCTGGTGTCGCCGCTGCTGGGCCTGCAGTACGGCCTCGATGCACCGGCCATCGGCGTACTGATGCTGTCCCTGCTGGTGGGTACGCCGATGCTCAGCCTGCTCGGTGCCGTGGGCGCGGCATTGGCGTTGGGCCTGCGTGGCAGTGGCGTGCTGACCGCGCTGATCGTGCTGCCGCTGAATGCACCGCTGCTGATCTTCGGCAGCGGGGTGGTTCAGTCGCAGATGGCCGGCATGCCGGTGGGAGGGCTGTTTTCGCTGCTCGGCGCGCTGCTGGCGCTGGGGCTGGTGAGCGTTCCGTTTGCGCTCGCCCAGGCGATGCGAATCGCCTGTGAATAGGATCCGATGCGCTTCGCTGGTGACTCAAACGCGACGAAGAATGACCCGCCTCATGCTTTTGAGGGCTTAAGCAAAAGTCGATCCCGGGGCGGTAGAGTTCGGGCACGCCATTTGCTGACTAAATCTCCGTGTCTCCCGTCGCTATCGCTCACAAGTCCGAACCCAGCCACCGGATCCACTGGTTCCGCTACGCGGCGCCGCAGCAGTTCTATCCGCTGGCCGGCCATTTGCTGCCCTGGTTCTGGGGCCTGGCGATCGTGCTCGCGTTGGCCGGCCTGTACGTAGGCCTGTTGCTGGCACCGACCGATTTTCAGCAGGGTGACGCCTACCGCATCATCTTCATCCACGTTCCGGCGGCCTGGATGTCGATGCTGATCTACCTGGTGATGGCATTCTGGGCCGGACTGGGCTTGGTGCTCAACACCCGCTTGTCGTCGATGTGGGCCACGGCGCTGGCGCCGACGGGTGCGCTGATGACCTTCATCGCCTTGTGGACAGGCGCGCTATGGGGTAAACCGACCTGGGGTACCTGGTGGGTGTGGGACGCCCGGCTGACGAGCGAGTTACTTCTGCTCTTTCTGTACCTGGGCTTCATGGCCCTGCAGGCGGCGTCGGACGACCCGCGCCGCGCCGACCGCGCGGGCGCCATCGTGGCGCTGGTCGGCGTGGTCAACGTGCCGATCATCTATTTCTCGGTCAAATGGTGGAATACGCTGCACCAGGGCTCGACCATCAACCTGAGCCGCGCGCCCAGCATGGCGACGACGATGCTGGTGGGCATGCTGCTGATGGTGTTCGCGTTCTGGGCTTATTCCATTGCGGCAGCGCTGCAGCGCTTGCGTGCGATCATCCTCGAGCGCGAGAAGGACAGTGACTGGGTGGCACGACTCGAGGAGACGCGGTGATGCATTGGGAGTCCCTGTCCGATTTCCTCGCGATGGGCGGCTACGGCCTGTACGTGTGGGGTTCTTTTCTGATGACGGCCGGCGTACTCGGCTGGGAGTTGTTGCTGCTGAAGCAGCGTCGCACGCGGGCGCTCGAAGAAGTGCGCAACTGGCGTCTGTTGCGAGGGGATTCGACTGGAGTTGGACATGACACCGCGTTATAAGCGCTTGATGCTGGCAGCCATCGTGCTCGGCGGCACGGCAGTGGCAGTGGCCCTGGTGGTCAATGCCTTCCGCAGCAATATGGTGTTCTTTTACAGCCCGTCCGACGTGGTGTCGCAGCAGGCGCCCAAGGACCGAACCTTTCGCCTGGGCGGCCTGGTCGAGGCCGGCAGTGTCAAACGCCAGCCCGACGGCGTGACCGTGCGCTTCGTGGTCACCGATACCGCCAAGGTGATCCCGGTCGAATTCCGCGGCATCCTTCCCGACCTGTTCAAGGAAGGCAAGGGTGTAGTGGCCCAAGGCAAGCTCGAAGGCGACGGCATATTCCGGGCCCAGGAAGTGCTGGCCAAGCACGACGAGAACTACATGCCCCCCGAAGCGGCCAATGCCGTCGAACGGGCCCACAAGGCGCAGGCGCAAGCTCGCGACACGCTGTCCCCTCCCGCCAAGAAGCCATGATTCCTGAACTCGGTCATTTCGCGCTCGTCGTCGCGTTGTTCATCGGCTTGGCACTGGCAACGCTGCCGATCATCGGCGCTGCGCGTAACGACGTCGCCTGGATGCAGATTGCACGGCCGGCCTCACAGGCCCAGTTCGTGTTCGTCGCTATCGCCTTCTTCTGCCTGATGGCTGCGTTCGTCAACAACGATTTCTCGGTCGTCAACGTTGCCTCCAACTCCAACACCGATCTGCCGGTTGCCTATCGTGTCGCTGCCACCTGGGGCAGCCATGAGGGCTCGATGCTGCTGTGGGTGTTCATGCTCTGCGGCTGGGCGGGCGCGGTCAGCTTGCTGTCGCGCCGCCTGCCGCTGGCCATGGTGGCGCGCGTGCTCGGTGTGATGGGCTTCGTCAGCGTTGGCTTCCTGCTCTTCATCCTGCTCACGTCCAATCCCTTCCAACGCCTGCTGCCACCGGCGCTCGACGGGCGCGACCTCAACCCGCTGCTGCAGGACCCGGGCATGGTGATCCATCCGCCGATGCTGTACATGGGCTACGTCGGCTTCGCGGTGGCCTTTGCCTTTGCCGTGTCTGCATTGCTGTCGGGCCGCTTCGATGGCACCTGGGCGCGCTGGTCGCGGCCCTGGACGACCGCGGCCTGGGCCTTCCTGACCGTGGGCATTGCGCTGGGCAGCTGGTGGGCGTACTACGAGTTGGGCTGGGGCGGCTGGTGGTTCTGGGATCCGGTCGAAAACGGCTCGTTCATGCCCTGGCTGGCTGGTACGGCGCTGATTCACTCGCTGGCCGTGGCCGAGAAGCGCGGCGCATTCAAAGCCTGGACGGTGCTGTTGGCGATCGCGGCCTTCTCGTTGAGCCTGATGGGCACCTTTCTCGTCCGCTCGGGCGTGCTGACCAGCGTGCACGCCTTCGCCACCGACCCGGCGCGCGGATCCTTCATCCTG
>JANOJJ010000365.1:0-1596 GCA_031408155.1 Rubrivivax sp. | reverse complement strand
CGGCGAGCGCCTTGGCCTCCGCCTCGGACTTCTCGCCGTCGTTGGACCGTGACTGCTCCTTCGTCCTGAGGCACAAAGACCTGCGCAGGCAGGTCTTTGTGTCCTCAGTCGGCCCTGGCGCCGCTGGCCTTCACGACACCCTCGTACCTGGCCAGTTCTGATCTGACGAAGGCGCCAAACTG
This sequence comes from Rubrivivax sp., assembly GCA_031408155.1. Classification (GTDB taxonomy): domain Bacteria; phylum Pseudomonadota; class Gammaproteobacteria; order Burkholderiales; family Burkholderiaceae_C; genus Rubrivivax. Next base: position 1,414 of record JANOJJ010000365.1, on the reverse strand, counting down.
ATCGGGCGTGCTCGGCGCGGGCTCGGCCATCAACGCAGCCATGCGTGACTTCAGTTCCGGCGAGGCCAGCGCGTCGACAAACGCCTGGTTCAGGCGGGCCGTGATGTCCGACGGCAGCCGCGCTGGGCCGAACAGCCCGAACCAAGTGTGGATGTCGAACCGGGCCAGCCCCAGGTCGGCGCCAGCTTCGGCGATGGTCGGCAACTCGGGCATCGCGCTCGAACGCCTGGCCGTCGTCACCGCCAAGGCCTTGAGCTTGCCGCTGCGGATGTTGGCGGCGGCGCTGGCCAGGTTGTCGATGTTGAAGTCGACCTGGCCCGACAGCAGCGCCAATTGGGCCGGCGGGCCGCCCGCGTACGGAATGTGCACGATGTACAGCCCGGCCTGGCGCTTGAACATCTCGCCGGCCAGGTGGCCCGCGCTGCCGTTGCCGCCCGAACCGTAGTTCAGCCGCCCCGGGTTCTTTTTTGCGTAGGCCACCAGGTCGCGCAGGCTGATGATGTTCAGCCGCGCTGCAGCGTCGGCGTTGAGCACCACCACGTTGGGCACCCGGGCCACCAGGGTGATCGGCGTGAAGTCGCGCTGCGGGTCGTAAGGCAGCTTGCTGTACAGCCAGGGGTTGATGGCATGCGTGGCCACCGCCCCCATCACGATCGTCTGCCCATCGGGTGCGGCCTTGGCAACCAGGTCGGCGCCGAGATTGCCGCCGGCACCGGGCCGGTTGTCGACGACCACGGTGCCCAGCGAGTCCTTCACGCGCTCGGCCAGGGCACGCGCCACCAGGTCCAGCGGACCGCCCGGCGGGTAGGGCACCACCAGGCGAATGCTGCGCGGCTGGGCCAACGCGGGCAGGGCGGTCGCAGCGCCCAGCCCGCCGAGCACGGAGATGGCCTGGCAGATGGCCTGGCGTCGGGACTGATTCATGCGGCACTCCCATGCTTGTCGGCTTCGGACGTGAACGAGTCGGCGTAGAACTCCAGTGCCGGCAGACCGCAGCGGGCGACGAAGTCGCGCTGCGCCGACTCCACCATCACCGGCACGCCACAGGCGTAGACCTGATGCCCCGCCAGGTCGGGCCAATCGGCCATCACGGCCTGATGCACAAGGCCCGTGCGGCCGGTCCAGCCGTCATCGGGCGCCGGTTCCGACAGCACCGGCACGTAGCGCAGATTCGGCATTGCGCTGGCCTGCTGTTCGCACCACCGGTGGCGATAGAGGTCGGCCTTGCTCCGGCATCCCCAGTACAGCACTGCGTCACGGCTGCTGCCCTGGTTCTGCAGTTGCTCGATCAAGGCCTTGATCGGCGCGAAGCCGGTGCCGCCGGCCAGCAGGATCAGCGGCTTGTCGCTGTCTTCGCGCAGGAAGAAGCTGCCGAACGGCCCTTCGATGCGCAGGATGTCCTTTTCCTTCAGCG
>JANOJJ010000531.1:0-2560 GCA_031408155.1 Rubrivivax sp. | reverse complement strand
CACCGGTCGAAGGACGTGCTGCTGTACCGCCAGGGTGGCTGCAACTTCATCGTCAACCGCGAGCCGCGCAGCCTGGCTGCCTATTTCGCGGCCGAGCATGGCCCCAGCGCCTGCGGGTTGGCGTTTCGAGTGCGCGACGCGCACAAGGCCTACGCGCTGGCGCTCGAGCGAGGCGCACAGCCGGTCGAGATCCCGACCGGCCCGATGGAGTTGCGGCGGCCCGCCATCAAGGGCATCGGCGGCGCCCCGCGGTACCTGATCGACCGCTTCGAGGACGGCAAGAGCATCTACGACATCGACTTCGAGTTCATCGGCGGCGTGGATCGTCGGCCCCACGGCCACGGCCTCAAGCTGATCGACCACCTGACGCACAACGTCTACCGCGGCCGCATGGCCCATTGGGGCGGTTTCTACGAGCGGCTGTTCGGTTTCAGAGAGATCCGCTACTTCAACATCCAGGGCGAGTACACCGGCCTCACGTCCCGCGCGATGACCGCGCCCGACGGGCTGATCCGCATTCCGCTGAACGAGGAGTCGGGCAAGGGTGCGGGCCAGATCGAGGAGTTCCTGATGCAGTTCAACGGCGAGGGTATCCAGCATGTGGCCCTGCTGAGCGACGACCTGCAGGCCACGGTCGACTCGCTGGAGCTGGCCGGTATCGCGCTCATGACCGCGCCCAACGACGTGTATTACGAGATGCTGGAAGAGCGCCTGCCCGGCCACGGTCTGCCGCTGGCCGAGCTGCAGACGCGCGGCATCCTGGTCGACGGCACCACCCAAGGCGGCGAGCAACGCAACGAGAAGCGACTGCTGCTGCAGATTTTCTCGCAGGCCCTGCTCGGCCCGGTGTTCTTCGAGTTCATCGAACGCCGTGCCGACGAAGGCTTCGGTGAAGGTAACTTCAAGGCGCTGTTCGAGTCGCTCGAGCGCGACCAGATCCGGCGCGGCGCGTTGAAGACCCTGACCTGAGAGGCTGACAGGCGCGGGCCATGCCGTCCACGCGCGGCGCGCACCCTGGCGTCGAAGGAGACTGCAGCATGTCCACCATCGATCGTCGCCAGCCGGGCTTGACCCGAGGGTGAGCCCTGAGCCGCGCCGAGGCCAACGCGCGTCACAATCGTCATACCTTTGACAACGGGCCCTCTCATGAAGCTCCTGATCACCGGCGGCGCCGGATTCGTCGGCGCGCGACTGGCGCGCACCCTGCTTGCGCGCGGCACGCTGGCCGGCCAGCCGATCACCGGGCTGGTGATTGCCGACCAGGCAGCAGCTCCGGCCGACCTGTTGTCCGACGCCCGTGTGCTGGGCCGTGTGGGCAAGCTGCTGACGCAGGTGCAGGGCCTGCGCGACGAGGCCTTCGACGGCGTGTTCCACCTCGCCTCGGCGGTGTCGGGCGAATGCGAAGCCGATTTCGAACTCGGCCTGCATTCCAACCTTGACAGCACCCGCGCACTGCTGGACGCGTTGCGCCACCGCGCGCAGCAGGGTGCTGCGCCGACCCGGCTGGTGTTCAGCAGTTCAGTCGCGGTGTTCGGCCCCGACCCTGCGCTGCCCTTTGCCGGCATCGTGGTCGACGACACGCTGCCCACACCGCAGACCAGCTACGGCACGCAAAAGCTGATTTGCGAGCACCTGATCGCCGACTACACACGCAAGGGCTACATCGACGGCCGGGCAGCGCGGCTGATGACGGTGACGGTGCGCCCGGGGCGGCCCAACGGCGCGGCCAGTTCATTCTTCAGCGGCATCATCCGCGAGCCGCTGGCGGGCGAGGAATCGATCTGTCCGGTGTCGGCCGAGGTGTCGCATCCGGTCACGTCGGTGCAGCGCACGGTGGACGGCCTGATCGTGGTCTACGAGGCCAGCCGTGAGGCCTTCTGCGGTCGCACCGCGCTCAACCTGCCGGCGATCAATGTCACTGTGCAGCAGATGCTCGATGCACTCGAGGCGGTGGCAGGCCCGGCGGTGCGCGCGCGCGTGCGCTTTGAACGAGACTCCGCAATAGCCGGCATCGTCGCCAACTGGCCGCGCGGCGCGACCGCAGCGCGTGCAGCACGACTGGGGCTGCTGCCCGAACCGAGCTTCGAGGCCATCATCCGACAGTACATCGACGATTGCCGGGCCACCACGCCTCAGGCCTTGAAGGGACTGTGACCATGAACCAGATCGACCTCGAGGGCCGCTGTGCGGTGATCACCGGCGCGGCGCAAGGCATCGGTTACGCCACCGCCGAACGCTTCCTGCAGTCGGGTGCGGCCGTGATGCTGTGGGACGTCGACGCCGCCAAGCTGGCCGAGGCGCAGGCCGCGCTGGGCGCGCAGGGCCTGGTGCAGACAACGGCCGTGGAATTGACCGACGACGCCGCGGTGGCCGCGGCCAGCGCCGACGCGGTGGCACGGCTGGGGCGGATCGACATCCTCGTCAACAACGCCGGCATCACTGGCGGCAACGGCACGACCTGGGATCTCGACCCGGCCGTCTGGCGGCGGGTGATCGAGGTCAACCTGATCGGCCCCTACCTCACGTGCCGCCACGTCACACCGCAGATGCTCAAGCAGGG
>JANOJJ010000525.1:0-3319 GCA_031408155.1 Rubrivivax sp. | reverse complement strand
AGCCCCTCCTGAGGCGCAGGACCGCGCGCAGGCGCGCTCCTGCGTCCACAGTCGGCCTGCAGACCCAGGTGCGTGAGGATCTTCTCGATCAGCGGGGTCTGCAGAATCGCCGCGATGATCTTCAACTCGCCGCCGCAGTTCGGGCAGTGCGCCAGGTCGAGCTCGAAAGCGAAGCTTCAGCGGAGACTAACTTGTACTCAAGTTATGTCGTCGCCAAGACGCGCTTGAGCAGCCGCGCCCAACTCAGCCGCACTGGGCGGTGATGCGCGCAGATCGCCTCGCACTCGGCGGGCGGCGCGGCGCTGGTGCCGCCGTGCCTGGGCGCATCGGCCGCATCGGCCACGGCTGCGGCGTCCAGGTAGAACCTGACGCGCTCAGCCGCGGCCGAAAAGGAAGGTTCGCCGCGCCGGTGTGCGGGCGGCGCTCGCTGCCGCGCCGCACGGCGATGCGGCGCTGGCGCCGTCGGGCGGCGGCAGGTGCAGCATCGCCAGCGCTGCGCGCGCGGTGTCGATGGCAGCGGTCTGGTCGTTGAACTGCCCCATCGGCGATATCAGCGAGCAGGCCTGAAACTCGCCCAGCCCGGGCTCGTCGTTGCCGAGGAAGGCGAAGTCGCCGGCGGCGAAGTGGTGGAACACCCGATCGCCCTCGCGCGTCTGGCGCCAGCCGGCCGCATCAGCGGGCATCAGCACCAGGTTGAGGAACCAGGGCGTGACGAGCACACCCAGCCACTGCCCTTGCCAGCGACCGAAGGGCAGCGCCTGCACGCGTAGCGCCGGGTTGAGCAGCGGCACGCCGGCCATGCGCTCGGCTTCGATGCGCGTGAACACGGCCTCGAGGCGCGGCGCCGGGTCGCTGGCGTGCAGGGTCAGGCCCATCGTGTTCACCAGCAGCGCAGCTCGCTGCCGCCTGCAGCGGCCACCACCTCATCGATCAGCGCCAGCGTCTCGAGCGCGGTCGCCTCATCCAGTCGCTCGTAGGCGAAGCGGCCCTGCTGCACCAGCACGTAGTCGCCAATCGCCACGCTGCCGGGCTCGAGCAGCACCAGGCTGACCGCGCGTGATTCGCCGCCCGTATCGATGATGGCGCCATCACCATCGATGCGCAGCACGCGCGAAGGGATCGCCATGCACATGTTCAGTCGATCCGCAGGGTCGGCGCCAGGCCGCGCGCACCGAGCGCATGGACCACGGCATCGACCATCGCCGGCAGGCAGGCCGCCACCGTCGGCGTGAGCTCGAGACCGAGCTCCATCAGCTCGGGCACCACCCCCACCAGCATCAGCTCGCGCGGCGCGGCACCCGCAAACTCCAGGCTCGCCAGCACGTCGCAGATGCTCACCTGGTGCGGTGACAGCTTGCTGCGAAAGAACACCGGCACCTGCGCGCCTTGCAGGCACACCAGGCTGCCTGGTGGTTGCGGCGCCTTGACCGCGTCGAGCACCAGCAGCAGGTCGACGTCGGCCAGCGCGTCGAGCAGTTCCATGCCGGCGGTGCCACCGTCGATCACCTCCACCTCGGCGGGCAGATCGAAGTCCCGCAGCAGCGCCATGGCGGCATGCACGCCCGCACCTTCGTCGCCGAGGATGGTGTTGCCGATGCCCAGCACCACCACGCGCCGCGCTGCCGGCGCGGGCACGGCCGCCGGCGCCGCAGCGACTTCAGACCGCACGCACGCTGATCGCATTGCCGCTCTCGGTATCGGTCAGGTGGATTGCGCAGGCAATGCAGGGGTCGAACGAGTGCACCGTGCGCAGCACTTCGAGCGGCAGTTCCGGGTCGGCCATCGGCGTGTCGATCAGCGACGCCTCGTAGGGCCCGGGCTCGTCTTTTTCGTTGCGCGGGCAGGCGTTCCAGGTCGACGGCACCACGCACTGGTAGTTCTTGATCTTGCCGTCGTCGATCACGACCCAGTGCGACAACGCACCGCGCGGTGCCTCGTGGAAGCCGACGCCGGAGATCTCGCCCTTGGGGAAGGTGGGCTTGTTGAAGGTCTTGGTGTCACCCTTGGCGATGTTGGCCATCAGCAGGTTCCACTGATTGCTCAGCTCGTCGACCTGGACCGCGGACATGATCGCGCGCGCCGCGTGGCGGCCGATGGTGGAGTGCATCGCGTCCAGCCCGACCTTGCTCTTGGCCAGCGACGACACGATGTCGAGCGTGGCAGTGGCGTACTTCGTGGTCGGCTCGTGGCCGGCAGCCAGGCCGCACAGCACGCGCGCCAGCGGCCCCACCTGCGCCGGTTTGCCGTAGAAGGTGGGTGACTTCAGCCACGAGTACTTCTCGTTGTCCTTGAAGTCGGTGTACTGCGGTTTGGTCTCGCCCTTGTAGGGGTGCAGCGAGGCCGAGCCTTCGTACCACGAGTGCTTGGTGCTTTCGGCCACGCCCTTGGCCCAGAACTCGTCATTGAAGGCCTTGATCGGCTTGTAGGCCGACAGGTCGCGGCCCGCGATGTAGCCGCCCGGCAGCGAAAACTGCGTGCCCTTGCCGTCGAGCGGGATGTCGGGCATGGCCAGGTAGTTGGTGATGCCGGCGCCGACCTTGGTCCAGTCGGCGTAGAAGGCGCCGATCGCGGCCACGTCGATCAGGTAGACGTTCTTGACGAAGTCGGACAGTTCGTCGATGTAGCTCTTGATCGCCAGCAGCCGCTCGATGCCAAGCGTCGACTGGCTGTCGGTGGTGATCGCGTTGGACACCCCGCCGACGGCGACGTTCTGGATGTGCGGCGTCTTGCTGCCCAGGATCGAGACGATCTTGTTGGCCTTGCGCTGGATGTCCAGCGCCTGCAGGTAATGCGCCACCGCCATCAGGTTGACCTCGGGCGACAGCTTCATCGCCGGGTGGCCCCAATAGCCGTTGGTGAAGATGCCGAGCTGCCCGCCGCCGACGAAGCCGGCCAGCCGGTCCTTGACCGCCTTCATCTCGTGCTTGCCGTTGCCGTGCCAGCTCGACAGGCTCTCGGCCAGCCTGGAGGTCGCCTCGGGGTCGGCCTTGAGTGCGGAGGTCACGTCGACCCAGTCCAGCGCCGACAGGTGATAGAAGTGCACGATCGTGTCGTGCACCGCGTGGGCCAGGATGATCAGGTTGCGGATGAGCTGCGCGTTGAGCGGTATTTCCATCTGCAGCGCGTTCTCGACCGCGCGCACCGAGGCGATGGCATGCACCGTGGTGCAGACGCCGCAGATGCGCTGGGTGATCGCCCACGCGTCGCGCGGGTCGCGGCCGAGCAGGATCAGCTCGACCCCGCGAAACATCTGGCCCGATGACCAGGCCTTGGTGACCTTGCCGCCGTCGACCTCGCAATCGATGCGCAGGTGGCCCTC
>JANOJJ010000518.1:0-2804 GCA_031408155.1 Rubrivivax sp. | reverse complement strand
GCTGGGCCTGGCCGGCGGCATCGTGCAGGCCGGTTTTGCCTGGTCGCGCCGCGACGGTGACGGCCGGCCGCCGCTGGTGCAGCCGGCCTGACAGGTCAGGCCGATGGCACTGCCAGATCACTCGGCAAGACCATCGTCCGACCCGGCACCGCCTGGTCGGCGCAGCCGATCGCCTGCACGTGCGGGCGCAGGGCCCGGACCAGCGCGGCGTTTGCTCACCAGTTCGCCGGCGTGGTCTGAGCTGGCCCCATCGAAAGGAAACCCATGCGCTGTGAAGCCCTCGCCTTCGATACCGGCGGCACCGTGCTCGACTGGCACGGTTCGCTGGTCGATGAACTCAGCCAGGTGGCCGCCTGGCGTGACAGCGGCCTGGACCACCACGCCTTCACCAACGAATGGCGGCGGCGCACGATGAAGGGCATCGTCGGCCAACTGCAGCCGTCCTTCAACATGGACGACGTGCACCTGACGGCACTGGACGACACCGTCGGCCACTTCGCGTTGCCGGTGTTGGACAGCGCGCAGCGGCTGCACCTCTGGCGCGCCTGGCACCGCCTGCGCGCATGGCCCGACTTCCCTGCCGCCCTGGCCGCGCTGCGCGAACAGGTGACGGTGGTGTCGTTCACCATGCTGCCCACCGCGCTGGTGGTGGACGTTTCGCGCCGCAACGGCATCAGCTGGGACGCAATCGTCTCGTGCGAAATGATCGGCGCCTACAAGCCGCGGCCCGAGGCCTACCTGACCGCCGCCCGCTGGCTGAACCTGGCCCCGGCGCAGATCCTGATGGTGGCGTGCCACAACTTCGACCTCGATGCCGCGCGCGCGCTGCCCGCATGCGCACGGCCTTCGTGCGCCGGCCCGACGAGTGGGGCCCGGGTGGCCCGCCCGACCCGAACCCCAACCCGGCATGCGATTTCGTGGTCGACGACTTCGACACCCTGCGCCAGCAGTTCCTCTGGTCGCGCTGACGGCCCCGACCCATGATCAAGCTCTCCGACCACCCGTCACCCAACCCAGCCAAGGCGGCGTTGTTCGTCGAAGAAGCCGGCCTGCCTTACGACGTGGTGCCGATCGACACGCGCAAGAGCGAGCAGTACCTGCCGGCATTCGCCGCCAGCACAACCTGATGGCACCAGGGATCACCCAACTTCGGTCCAAGCGGCGCAGTGTGGTCAGGGCTCGGGTTAGAATGCGCTCTTCGTCGGGGTGTAGCGCAGCCTGGTAGCGCACTTGCATGGGGTGCAAGGGGTCGCGAGTTCGAATCCCGCCACCCCGACCATTACAAATCAACGGGTTAGGTCTCGCAAAGGCCAAGCCCGTCTTGATTTTTTGCCCTCGGTCGGGGACTTGCGGCCCGTCCGGTGCCCGTTTGCTGCAGGCTGAGGGCGGCCGGATCCCGTGCGCGGAACTTGGCGCGATCCGGGTACACGCGCTGCCGGCAGATGCCGGGCGAGTTATTGGGCATCGACTCCTATGAGCGTGACTCGGCGCTAGCCGTAGTTGTTGATCCACTCGATGCCTTGGGCGCGGGCCGACTCGATGGCCGCGTCCTCGTTCAGGAAGTGGCCGCGTTGCACCGCGATGACCCTGGGGCGGCTGGGCCAGACGTTGCGGGATATGACCAACGCCGGCTCGAACTTGCCGCTGTCGACAGCTCGTGCACTACAGACCAACTCGTAGTCCCTGAGCCGGAAAACCTGAGGTGTGGTCATTGCGCGCGCCGTTGATCAAAGCGGCAGTATGAGCCATGGGCGACAACGCTGATCGCTCGAATGTGCTCACGCGGGGCGAGCGCGCCTGTAGCGCATGCGATCGACAACAAATCATGCACAGTCTGCTGCCGCTGTGCCGACCGAATTGGCTGATCACACTCACCTGGACAGGCTGCGCCGTCAGAAGACTCCGGGCAGGAATCGGCGTGTGCGTGCGCGGTAGGCGGCGTAGCCGGCATGTGCCGCGAGCATCCATCGCTCTTCGAGCGTGGCCTTGGCCGCGAGCACGACCACCAAGGCAGCGCCGTACAACCACCCCCAGAGCGAGGCGTCTGTCCAGGCACAGGCCAGACCGAAGGCCATGACGGCGGTGTACATCGGGTGGCGGACCCAGCGATAAGGACCCGACTGCACCAATTGCCCGCCTTCGCGCGGCGTGGGGCGGATATTGAAGTTGCCCGGCCGGTTGCTGGACAAGGCCCACAGCCCGAGCAGCGCGCCGACGCTTGCTGCCGCCCACGCCGCCGCCGGCACCCGGCCGCCGATCAGCGCGGGCACCGCCAGTGTCCCCAGCGCAGCGATCAATGCAAACTGCAAGGTCACCAGCACGGTGCCCACGCGGCGTCGGGCCGTATCGGGGGAGGTCATTCGGTTCCTGTGGCAACACGGACTGGCCGTCATGATCAAGCCAATCGGCTCCGCTGGCGACTGCCTTCGGCACGGTCGGGCTCGTACTTGTACAGGACGCTTGCGCAGGACCAGGGGTGAGCGAGACACAGGCCGGCATTCAGCCCCAAGAGCGCCAGCCTTGCCGCCGGCGGCCTCAGATGCCCTCAGCTTGCCCGGGCTTGTTCGCGCTCCTGCAGCAACCGCCACATCACCTTGCCCGAGCCGCTCTTGGGCAGCTGATCGACGAATTCCACCAGCCGCGGGGCCTTGTAGGCAGCCATGTGCTCGCGCGCCCAGTCGATCACCTGTTGCTCGCTGGCATGCCCTCGCTCACTGTCGCGCAGCACGACGAAAGCCTTGACCGTCTCACCCCGGTACTCGTCGCGCGCAGACACCACGCAAGCCTCTTGCACCAGCGGGCAC
>JANOJJ010000465.1:0-7605 GCA_031408155.1 Rubrivivax sp. | reverse complement strand
AGCTCGGCTCCGGTGACCAGGCTGTGGTCGCCGTCGAGCAGCTTGGACAGCTTGCCGTTCAGCGTCGTCGTGCGGTCCCGCGTGACGCCGGTATCGGTCACCCTACGCAGCGGCGTCGGCGCGTCGTCGAACTCCTGACGTTCGCTGCGGCTGTGGCCGCGGGCCGCGCTGGCGCCGCCGTTGAGCTCCAGCCGCAGGCCGTCGCCGAGCGTGCTGCGCCACTGCAGATTGAGCCGGGCCACGCTGAAGCGGTTGTCGCCGGTGCTGTCGGCGCTGTCGTAAAGGGCCCGCGCCGGTGGCGGCGGGACCGTCTGTGTCAGCCGGTAGTGACGCTGGGTGTCGACCTGGCTGCGGAAGTACACCGGCATCAGCACCAGCGTGTCGGTCTCGCCCAGCCGCCACTGCAGGCGCGACGTGAGGTTGACGCCGAGCCGCGTATCCAGCCCGCGGCTGGTCTCGAGCTGGGCGCGCTGCAGCACGCCGCTGTCGACCACGGTTTCGCTGCTGTGGGTGCTGTCTTGCGTCGCGCGCCGGTTGCGCAAAGCCGACGCCGACAGCGTGTAGATCAGGTCGCCGACACTGTCGTTGCGGGTCCAGAACAGGCCCGGTGTGGTCTGACCGCTTTCGCTGCCCAGGCCGATCCGCAGGGCGTGGATGCGGCGCTTGAAGCCTTCCCGGGTGATGATGTTGTTGCTGCCGCCGATGGCGCGCGCACCGGTCTCGGCGGTCGGTGCGCGCAGGATCTCGATGCGCTCGACCTGCTCGGGCGTCAACGAATCGAGTGAAAAGCCCGGCGGCACGCGCTGGCCATCGATCAGGATCTGGGTGTAGCCGGCACCCAGCCCGCGCATGCGCGGGCCGCCGCCGCGGCCGGGTGGGCCGGCGGTGGTGACGCCGGGCAGGCGCTTGAGCACCTCGCCCAGCGTGCTGTCGCCGAAGCGGTCGAGTTCTTCACGGCCGATCACGATCTTCGACGCCGTAGCCTGGCGGCGCTGCTCCGTGCCGGTCTCGCGGGTGGCCGTGACTTCGATGGTTTGCGTTGCCGCCGCTGGCGCCGAGGCGGCGCGCGCCGGGCTGGGGCTCTGGGGTGCTGTGTCCTGGGCCGACGCCAAGGCGCCGACCAGCGCCAGCGGTGAAGCCGCAACCACCACAGCGATACGTGCAGACCGCCAGCGCGAAAGGAGATGCTCGATCAGGGGGATTGACACGGGGCGCGATTGTGCCGGTGGCGGGTAAGGCGCGGCTTGCCGCTTTTCTTTTCGTCACCGCGCCAGGCGATGACCAGCAGCGGTCGGCTGTGACGTACAGGTAGACGGGGGCCACGCTGGCCGGGGTCGATCGCCCGGCAGTTCGGCCCTTGCCGGACCGTCGTCAGTTGAACGTCCCCGTGACGCCGCGCACCACAATGCCTTCCTCGGGCACGAGGATGTAGCCGGCGAAGAAGTAGCCACCCCCGAAGGGCTCGACGTTCACCCCCGGGAATTGATTTCGCGCCAGCTCGACCGCCACATCGTCGGTGATGGGACTGCTTCTGCGCCCCAGCCTTCCTGCAGGCCCGAGATGCTCGGCGGTCGCCTCCGGTGCGCCGTCGGAACGGTTCTTGTGGCTCCACAGGTTGGTTCTGGAGTCCCGACGCATGAAGTGAAAGCCGCCGGCGGTGACCAGCATGGCCACCAGGTACTGGCGATCCGGCACCACTTTGGGCATCTGGATCGGGTCAGGACGATCGTCCGAGTTCTCAACGCCCTGCGGAAAGAAGCTCACAGTCTTGTTGCCGTCAGCGGCCGCGTCCCGCTTGATGCCATCGAACAGCCGTCGCGTGTATTGCACCAGGTCGCGCCCGATGCCCTTCAGCGTGGCGCCTTCGCCCGCGGCGATCCCCGGCGCCATGCCATTGCCGGCCGGGGCCTTGCACTTCATCGCGTAGGCATAGCAGTTCGGCCCGTGCCCCCAACCGGGCTCCACCGCCGGCAGCAGACGGACCTCTTCCTCGTGCAGCCACTGCTCGAAGACCTGCAGCTGGTCGTCGGCGTTGCGGATCGACTTCAACGGGCCGTCCGGGTTCTTCCTGGTCTTGTCTGCGTACCACGCGTCGTAGCTGTCGCACAACCGGTGCAGGCCCGTGAGCTTGTTCTTGGGGGTGGCGTTCTCGTAGGTTCGCAGGGCCTGGTCGACCGCCAGCAACAAGCCCGAGCGAGTCTTCTCGCCGAAGAACGTGCCACCGACCGTGGTCTCGGTGATCCAGGACGCGTAGGTGATCGGCTTGGTCAACATGGGGGGACCCCTTTGCTGGTTGTGGTGGTCGCCGGGGCCGTTGTTCAAGACGGCATTCGGATCACCGCCGTTCGGGCCGAGCCGCAGCAACGACCCCGGCGTGCTCGATGATGAGACCAGCGTTCGTGGGGGCCGTCAACACTCGCTTTGCCGGGGCCTGCTCACGCAAGCGCCCGGCCTCGGGCCAGAGGCCCGTGGCCTGCGCCAGGCAAGAACAGTCCTCAGGACTGTTCATGTCCGGGCGCAGTACCCGCGTGGGATCGCTGCCAGCAGCAGCCGGGTGTAGTCCTGCTGCAGCGCGGCTCAGCAGGTTGAGCACCTAGGCCCGCACGCTCACATCCAGCGCGCTGACCGCCTCGTCAAGCACCAGCACCTCGCGGCTCGGGCTCCACGTCAGGCAGCGGGCGATCGCCACCAGAACTCGTGCGGGTCATTCTCAACTCGGCACATAGGGCGCCTCGATCAGCAAGCGATGTGAATCGGCCAGACTCGCGCGCTACTTTGCTGCTGCCATGCGCGTCGCAAACTGCGGTGGAAACTGGCCAATCGCATGATCACACACGGTGCGGGCGGCCCAATCCAGATCTTCATCGGCAAGCAAGGCCTTGATGGCGTCTGCTTGCGCCTCGGCGTAGGAAGGAAGGGCCTCTCCGCATTCAATGCTGCTCCAGCCGTCGCGGATGAGGGTCCACCAGTAGTGGCCGATCAAGACACCATCCCCCGGCTCACCTGGTCCCTCGATGCGGTAACCGGCCTCCTCCAGAAGGTCGACCAACGACACTTTCAGCCTTCGCGCCATCATCAGCCCCCTTACGACTCTCAAAATTGCCCGCGCCGAGCAGGGTACATTCAGTTCGCGCAGCTTGCCAACTGTCTGGGCTGCAACGGGGGTCGTTAGACGTATGCCTGACATTGCTGCATTCTTGGTCCGCCCGCATGACGCCCAATGGCATGAATCGGCTGCCAAGTTTTGGGACGAGATACTCCTTGAACGTTTCGGGCAGCGGGGGCGCGGTGCCGTGGCCATCCGCACGCCACGGATTGCAGATATCGAGAAGGCACCCTATGCGGCCGTGCTTCACCGGGACAGCCCAAGCTCTGGCGGCTACGGTGGCACGAGTTTCGTCATCTTTCCGTCGAGCGTCGGCTCATGCTTCGGGCTGGTGGTTGGGACGCAGGGCTTGGCTCCAGACGAGGACATCCTCACCAAGCCCGGCCACGCACGACATTGCCGCGCTTTCACCCAATGGGTCAATGCGCACTCCAAGGGCGGTATTCAATCATGGAGCAAGGGCGACCCTACGCGAATTGACCTTGTTCTGCCGGCCGATGTAAAGCGCGGGCTGCAGAACTGGGCGGCGGCAATTCGAATATACGGGCACGTGACCTACGTGGTGGTTCAACCCGCGCAAGCGCCGCTGGAAGTGGTTGAACAAGCGTTTTTCGCATTGCTTGATTTCGCCATGGCAGAGCGGGACGTTCAGCCATTGGCGCGCTTCGCCAACGAAGCCCACAAGATTTCGAGCGAGGTGATAGCCAGCGTCCTGGCTTCACCGACCGAGGAAGATGTCCGCCAGCAGTTGCAGGCGCGCCGGTTTGTGGTCTTGCAGGGACCACCGGGCGTCGGCAAGACGAGGCTCGCGACTCGGCTGATGTCAACAACTTACGCCGGCCGCGGCCGCAGTTATCAGTTTCACCCCAGCGTCGGGTACGAACAGTTCATTGGCGGTTTGGCTCCGGCCGAAGCCAACGGCCTGTTCGGGTTTCGCCCCACGCCAGGCATATTGATGCGCGCGATCGTGGACGCAAAGGCATGCGCGCCAGCACCCTGGCTTTTGCATCTGGACGAGATCAATCGTGCCGATCTGGCACGCGTGCTGGGCGAAGCACTGATGCTCTTTGAGCCCACGCGCCCAGGCGACGAGCCCCGCTCGGTGCACTTGCCCTATGACTTTGGGCCTCCTTGGGGCGCCACCCTGGCGCTGCCTGAGAACCTACATGTGCTCGGGACGATGAACAGTGCGGACCGTTCGACCGCCATCCTCGACCTCGCGGTTCGGCGGCGCTTCGCCTTCATGCAACTGTGGCCGGATCGGGCGGCACTGGCTCACAGCACGCCCTTGGCGAACGAGGCGTTTGAACGACTGCAGCGCCTGTTCATTGATGACGCCACAGATGCCGTATTGGAGTTGATGCCTGGGCAAGCCTACTTTCTATCGGCGACCGAAGCCGAAACTAGGCAGCGCCTTTTGTATGAACTGACTCCCTTGCTGAAGAGTTATCTCCAGCAGGGGTTGGTCCCGGGGCTCGCTGAAAGCATCGACAGCTATCTTCAATGGCTGCGGTCGCAATAGGCCAAGCGCGGGTCTGGCGGGTCAATGACCACGGCACGGTGACTGTGCCGGCCAGCGATTTGACACATGGGCCACAAGGGCGCGATCCCGCGGCAGCCGAAGCACGACTGGCTACCCAGTTCATCGCCCTCAATCGAACAGCCCTTGATCCCTTCGGCATTGAATCAAGCACGTCGATCGGGCGCGATGGACGGCCTCGTGTGGTGCTTCGTGCGGGGGCATCGGTCGGGGCGCTGCCGCTGCGATCCCCCGTCTCCGGTGCCGTCGAGCATGGACTGGTCATAGGGCCACGCTTCGGCTGGGGCGGAATCGGTCAGATGTTGGCCGGGACGGGCGCACGCGTGGCGCCTGACATCCTCAGACTGCCCATGCTTCCTCGCTCGGAGTTGGGCGTGCCGCCTTGGGTGCTGGCCGCAGTCATCTTGCAGCGCCTTGAGTTGTTGCTGCAGATGACCCCACGTCGCTTCGCGGGGGTTGAGCAGATCGTGGGCAGCCCCCGAGGTCGAGTCCAGTGGGGTGAGTACATCCGCGGGCATCTCGCCGTTGCTCACCCGGAGCGTGTACCGTGTGTCTTTGCGCCATTGCAGGACGACCAAATCTTGCTCGGCGCTGTTCACGCCACTGTCCTGAAGCAGATTCAATCGCTGGCTTCCGTGCGTTCAGACGCCGTGATCGTCCGGCGACTTCTTGCGCGCTTTGAGGAGCTTCGGCGAGCAGTTTCGCAGGCGGCTCCGCGCTGGGAGGCACTGGCTGCGCCAATCACCTTGTCGTCAACTGCCGAGCTTGTCGAGGCCCTGCAGGCCATGGCGTGGACCCGCAGTGATACGGGATTGGCCGGCCTCAGCCCAGCGGGTGGCTTGTCTTGGCGCCTGCCCATGGAAGCGGTCTTTGAGGCGTGGGTGGAGGTGCTGGTCCGGGAGCTTTCGCGGCTTGACGGAGGTGTCGTCCGCACCGGCAGGATGCGCGAAACCCTGCGCCCGCTGCGTTGGCAGCCCCCATATGCGGGGTCGCAGCGCTACCTTCTACCGGACATCGAGCTTCAGCGCGGCGAGCACGAGCTGGTCGTCTTCGACGCCAAGTACAAGTCGCACTGGGAAGAAATCGACGATCAACTGTGGCACGGCGTTCGTGACGAAACACGCGAGAGTCATCGGGCAGACCTGCTGCAAGTCTTGGCCTACGCGGCGACTGCGGCCACGCAGCGAGTCTGCTGCGTACTCGTGTACCCCTGTCATGACGCCACGTGGCAGTCTCTCTTGGAAAGAGGTCGCTGCTGGCATGAGGCCGAAGTGCCAGCGGGCGGGCGGGCGGTTCGCCTCATCCTTGCGGCGGTGCCGCTGGCGGGGCCGGTACAGGCCATCGCGCAGTCACTGCTTCGGGCCACTCGCTTCGACGCGTAGCCGCGTGCCGCGACGCGAACACCATGCCGCCCCCTGGAACCCCGGCGAGAATCAGGCGGCCGCCCGATACCCGCGCGGAATCGCTGCCAGCAGCCGCTTGGTGTAGTCCTGCTTCGGCGCCGCCAGGATCTGCTCGGCGCTGGCCTGCTCGACCACTTCGCCATCCTTCATCACCAGCACCTCGTCGCTGATGAAGCGCACCACCGCCAGGTCGTGGCTGATGAAGACGTAGCTCAGGCCCAGTTCGTCCTGCAGGTCCTTCAGCAGATTGAGCACCTGGGCCTGCACGCTCACATCCAGCGCGCTGACCGCCTCGTCGAGCACCAGCACCTCCGGGTCGAGCGTCAGGCAGCGCGCGATCGCCACCCGCTGGCGCTGGCCGCCGCTGAACTCGTGCGGGTACTTGGCGAAGGCGCGACCGTCGAGGCCGACCTTCTCCAGCAGCGTGCGGGCGCGCTGCTCGCGCTCGGCGGTGTCGGCGCCGATGTGGTGGATCGTCATCGGCTCGACCAGTGTCTGGCCGATGGTGAAGCGCGGGTTCAGGCTGGCATAGGGGTTCTGGAACACGATCTGGATGCGTCGTCGCATCGCCAGTCGTTCGCGGTCGCTCAGCGTCAACAGGTTCTTGCCGTCGAAGATGACCTCACCGCCACTGGGCTCGTGCAGCCGCAGCAGCGTCAGGCCCATGGTCGTCTTGCCCGAGCCCGATTCGCCCACCACGCCCAGCGTGTGGCCCCGGCGCAGCTGGAAGTTGACGTTTTGTACCGCCTTGAACTCGCGCTTGCCGAACACGCCCTGGCGCAGCCAGAAACTCTTGGCCAGGGCGCGCACTTCCAGCACCACCGGAGCGCTCGGGTCCTTGCTCTGCGCCGTTGCGCCGCTGCTGCGGCCCTGGATGTGGTCGTCGATCACCATCAGCCGGCGCGGGTTGCCTTCCAGGCTCGGCCGGCAGGCCAGCAAGGCCTTGGTGTAGGCGTCCTGCGGGTTGGCGAAGATGCCGGCCACGGGGCCCTGCTCGCGCACCTGGCCCTCGCGCATCACCACCACCTGGTCGGCGATCTCGCCCACCAGGCCGAGGTCGTGGCTGATGAAGAGCAGGCTCATGCGGCGCTCGGTCTTGAGCCTGGCCAGCAGTTCCATGATCTGGCGCTGGATGGTCACATCCAGCGCCGTGGTCGGCTCGTCGGCGATCAGCAGTTTGGGCTCGCACCCGAGCGCCATCGCGATCATCACGCGCTGCTGCTGGCCGCCCGACAGTTCGTGCGGATACGAGCCCAGCCGCCGCCCGGGTTCGGGGATGCCGACCTCGACCAGCAGTTCCTCGGCCCGCTTCCAGGCCTGCGACCTGGACAGGCCCAGATGCTTGCGCAGCGGCTCGACCAGTTGCTGGCCGACGCTGAAGACCGGGTTGAGCGAGCTCATCGGGTCCTGGAAGACGCAGGCGATCTCCTTGCCGCGCAGCGCCTGCAGCTCGGCCAGGCCGGCTTGCAGCAGGTCACGCCCCTGCCAGAGCACACGGCCCTGACGCACCGCGTTGTCGGGCAGCAGGTTCAGGATCGACATCGCCGTGACGCTCT
>JANOJJ010000436.1:0-1927 GCA_031408155.1 Rubrivivax sp. | reverse complement strand
TGAGACACGAACTAATGACCTTTCGTGTACAATAACTTTTTGTTCGTCCACCCGCACAAGAACTGCATCATCACCCAGCGCGAGGTCGGGATCGATACCGAAGGCTGGGAGCAGGCGCTGAAGAACACGCTGCGCCAGGCGCCGGACGTGATCCTGATGGGCGAGATCCGCGACCGCGAGACGATGGAGCATGCGGTGGCCTTCGCCGAGACCGGCCACCTGTGCATGGCCACGCTGCACGCCAACAGCGCCAACCAGGCGCTGGACCGCGTCATCAACTTCTTCCCGGAAGAGCGGCGCACCCAGCTGCTGATGGACCTGTCGCTCAATCTGCGCGCGCTGGTGTCGCAGCGCCTGCTGGCGCACCAGGCCGGCCGCGGCCGGGTGGCGGCGGTGGAGATCTTGCTCAACACGCCGCTAGTGGCCGACATGATCTTCAAGGGCGAGGTCGGCGAGATCAAGGAGCTGATGAAGCGCTCGCGCGAACTCGGCATGCAGTCCTTCGACCAGGCCCTGTTTGAACTCTACGAAGCCGATCTCGTGACGCTGGAGGACGCGCTGCGCAATGCCGATTCGGTCAACGACCTGCGGCTGCAGATCAAGCTCAAGAGCCAGCGTGCGCACAACCCCGACCTGGCCGCCGGCACCGAGCACATGCACATCGTGGATGACCCGAAGGCCGCGCTCAACGCGCTTGCGCCCAAGCGCCGCGCGAGCGACGCGCGCCCGCCCCAGTAAGGTGCCGGCGCAGCGGCCTGGCAGCGTCGCGAGCGGGCACTTCGTGGCACCATCCGCACCATGAACGCACCGCACAAGACCTACGACGCTGTTCCCTCGTGCCGCGTCGCCTTTGTCGGCCTGGGCGTGATGGGTCACCCCATGGCCGGCCATCTGGCGCGCGCCGGACACGCGGTCAGCGTCTACAACCGCACGCTGGCCAAAGCCGAGGCCTGGGTCCGTGAATACGGCGGCAGCGCCGCGCCCACGCCTGCGCAGGCGGCGGCTGGTGCCGAGTTCGTCTTCGTGTGCGTCGGCAACGACGACGACCTGCGCTCGGTGGTACTGGGCGATGCCGGCGCGCTGGCCGGCATGAAGGCCGGTGCGATCCTGGTCGACCACACGACGGCATCAGCGTCGGTGGCGCGCGAGCTATGCACTCTGTGCGCCGCGCGTGGCCTGGGCTTTGTCGACGCGCCGGTGTCGGGCGGACAGGCTGGTGCCGTCAACGGTCTGTTGACCGTGATGTGCGGCGGCGCCACCGCTGCATTCGAGGCCATGCGTCCGGTGGCGATGGCGTTTTCGCGCGCGGTCACGCTGGTGGGCGCCAGCGGCGCAGGGCAATTGGCCAAGATGGTCAACCAAATCTGCATCGCCGGGCTGGTGCAGGGCCTGTCGGAGGCCATCGCCTTCGGTCAGAAGGCGGGCCTGGACATGGCGCAGGTGCTCGACGTGATCGGCAAGGGCGCCGCCCAGAGCTGGCAGATGGACAACCGCGGCAAGACCATGGCCGACGACCAGTTCGAGTTCGGCTTTGCGGTCGACTGGATGCGCAAGGACCTGGGCCTGGTGCTTGACGAGGCCCGCCGCAACGGCGCCAGGCTGCCGGTCACGGCCTTGGTCGACCAGTTCTATGCCGACGTGCAAGGCATGGGCGGTCGGCGCTGGGACACGTCCAGCTTGATCAGGCGGCTGAAGTAGCTCGCGGTCTCAGAGGCTGAGAGGCGATCGCTCGCACCCGCGTGAGCTCCAGAAAGGGCCCAATCTAGGCGCAAAGCGCAGCCGGGTTGGACACCCGGCGAGGCTTTGCAACGACGAGTGGGCCCTTTCTGGGGCTCACCCCTTCGGGCCGGGGTACCCAAGGGCGCTGAGCCGTGTTGCGCCGCTTGCCCAGGCGGCCAGCATGGGCTGCGCGCCGCGCCTTGCTCAG
>JANOJJ010000389.1:0-8191 GCA_031408155.1 Rubrivivax sp. | reverse complement strand
GACCGGTTCACCGAAGAAGAACGCAGCCTGACGGTCGTTGTCGAACATCACGTTGGGCAGCAGACCCGGTGCCGTCATCAGGTACCAAAAAGCGATCACGGCGACGAGCAGGGCCAGCTGGTACAGGCGCAGGTGCTTCATCAGGCCACCTTGAGCTGCTGCGCGTAGCCCTTGAGCACCTCGTCGCGCAGCACGTCCCAGATCGCCTTGTGCAGGTCGATGAAACGCGGCGTGGTGCGCACTTCGGCCACGTCGCGCGGGCGATCGAGGTCGATCTTGAATTCGCCGATCGGGTGCGACGCCGGTCCTGCCGACAGCACCACCACCCGGTCGCTCATCGCGATCGCCTCGTCCAGGTCGTGCGTGATGAACAGCACCGCTTTCTTCTTCGTTGCCCACAACTCCAGCACCTCGTTTTCCATCAGCTGCCGGGTCTGGATGTCGAGCGCCGAGAAGGGCTCGTCCATCAGGATGATGTCGGGGTCCAGCGCCAGCGTCTGCGCCAGGCTCGTGCGCTTGCGCATGCCGCCCGACAGCTGGTGCGGATAACGATCGCCGAAGCCGCCCAGTCCGACCCGGCGCAGCCAGTCGTCGGCCTGCGCGCGGGCATCGGCCAGGCCGCGAAACTCCAGCCCCGCCATCACGTTGCCCAGCGCGGTGCGCCAGGGCATCAGGCTGTCGGTCTGGAACATGTAGCCGGCCCTGGCGTTGATGCCCGCGAGCGGCTGGCCGAACACCTGCACGCTGCCGCTGCTGGGCTGCAACAGGCCGGCGCCGACGTTGAGCAGCGTGCTCTTGCCACAGCCGGTCGGGCCTACAACAGCGACAAACTCGCCGGCACCCACCGTCAGCGAGACCTGCGCCACCGCGGTGTAGCGCTGGCCGGGGGCGTCGCGGCTGACGAAGGTGCAGGCAACGTCGGCGAGCTCGAGTGCGGGCACGGATGCGGACATGGTGCTGCAAGCATAGCGGCCGGCCGCCGCTTGTTACGATGGCGCGATCGAAGGACAGGGAGGCCCCGTGGCGCGTGTGCTGCTGGCTAGCGAACTGGGCCACGGCGACGGCCCGGTGCGGCGCCTGGTGCCGCTGGCTTTGGCGCTGCATGCGCAAGGGCACGAGCCGCTGTTGGCGCTGAACGACCTGCCCAAGTCCGAGGCCGCGCTCGGGTCCCGGCTGGCCTTGCGCCTGCTGCAATGTCCGCTCTGGCGCTCGCCCGTCGGTGGACTGCCGGCGGTGCATACCTACACCGACATTCTGCTGCGCAACGGTTTCGTGCAGGCCACCGGCCTGCGCGGCCTGGCACGGGCCTGGCGGGACCTGGTCGAACTGCTGCGGCCGCGGCTGCTGGTGCTGGATCACGCACCGCTGGCGCTGTTTGCCACCCGCGGCATGGGTGTGCCGCGGTTGCGCTTCGGCGACGGCTTCGGCTGCCCGCCGCTGGCCAACCCCATGCCGGCCATGACCTGGTGGGATCCGACGCCCGAGCCGTTCGACACCATCGGTGAGCGCAACGCGCTGCATGTGGCCAACCAGGCTGCGCTCGACCTCGGCCTGCCCGCCGCCGCCAGCATCGCCGAGCTGCTGGCCGCCGAAGGCGAGGCCCTGTGCACCGTGCCCGAACTGGACGCCTACCCGCAGCGCCAGGGCGGGGTCTACTGCGGGCCGCTGATCGCGGCCGATGAAGGTGCGGCCACACCCTGGCCGGGCGGCAACGGCAGGTGCTGCTTCGTCGCGCTGCCTGCCCGCCACCCGCAACTGCCGGCGCTGGTGGCTGCGCTGCAGGCGGCCGGCCAGCGCGCGGTGCTGCAACTGACCGACGGCAACCCCGGACAGGCAAGCGACCTGACGACCGAAGGCATCGTGGTGGCGCGGTCGCCGGTGCCGCTGGCCCAGGTGCAGCGGCATTGCAACCACGCCGTGGTCGACGGCCACCTGGCCATCACGCAGGCCCTGTTGCTGTCCGGCAAGCCCTTGCTGCTGCTGCCTACCGTGCTGGAGCAGTCCATGCTGGCGCGCCGGGTGCAGCAGATGGGCGCAGGCCTGCTGCCACCAGGGACCGCAGCGGCCTTGCAGGCCGCCTTGCGCCGTCTGGTCGACGAGCCGGCCTGGGCCGCGGCGGCGGCGCGCTTTGCCGAACGCTACCGCGGCCACGACGACAGCCGCACGCTGGCCGCCGTGGTGTCGCGCTGCCAGGCGCTGCTGGCCGCTTAGGCCTTCGGATACTTGGCGTTGGCTCGCCTGACGAAGTCGTTGGTCCACACCGCGTTCAGGTCGAGCTTGGCCTTGGCGATCTCGGGGTCGACGCTGGCCAGCGCGCGAAAAGCCGTCTCGGCACCTTTTTCGGGGATCATGCCGTCGGGTGACAGCGCGCCCTTGGCCGACAGGAAGGCGTCGATGTAGACCGCGCGGTCACCCAGCAGGTAGCTCTCGGGAACGGTGCTGATGATCTCGCTCGGGCCCGCCCCCTGGATCCACTTGTCGGCGCGCACGATGGCGTTGGCCAGCGCTTGCACGGTGGCCGGGTTCTTGTCGATGAAGGTCTGCGGCGCGTAGAAGCAGGCCGCCGGCATCGGGCCGCCGAAGACCTTGTCGGACTCGGCCAGCACACGCGTGTCGGACACGATCTTCAGGTCACCGGATCGCTGCAGCAGCGTGATCACGGGGTCGAGGTTGCTGATCGCGTCGATCTGGCCCGAGCGCATCGCTGCCACCGCACCGTTGCCTGCACCGACGCCGATGATGCTCACGTCGGTCGGCTTCAGGCCCACCTTGGCGAGCGCGAAATTGACCATCACGTTGGTCGACGAGCCTGGCGCCGTGACGCCGACCTTCTTGCCCTTGAGGTCGGCCACGGTCTTGAAGTCGGGCATCGTCCTGGGGTTGACGCCGAGCACGATCTGCGGCGCCCGGCCCTGCAGCACGAAGGCGCGCATGCGCTGGCCCTTGTGTTGCATGTTGACGGTGTGTTCGAACGCGCCCGACACCACGTCGGCACTGCCGCCCACCACCGCCTGCAGCGCGCGCGCGCCGCCGGCGAAGTCGACGATCGTCACGTCCAGCCCCTCGGCCTTGAAGTAGCCGCGCTGCTCGGCAATCGTCAGCGGCAGGTAGTACAGCAGGTTCTTGCCGCCGACGGCGATCGTGACCTTGGGCTTTTCGAGCGTCTGTGCCCGCAGCACCCGGGGCAGGCCGAGCAAGGCGGCCATGGACGCGCTGACGAGGGAACGGCGTTGCACGATGTCGGACTCCGGGCGGGGTGGGCGAATTTGATCTTAGCGCAGCCGTTGCGCGCGAAAGGGGTCACGTGGTCCGACTCAGGGTTCGCCTGTGTGCGGCGTCGGGCGCGCCCGGAAAACAGGCCCCGACCTGCGCCGTCGCGGCCGAGCTGGCCCTACCATGCGCAGCGCAGAAGGCCATCGTGCGCACCCGCAAGGAATCCGGCTGGCCAGCGCCGGCGCAAATCAACCGCATCGCTCAGACCCAACCATGAATCAGGTTCTGCTCGTTACCGGTGGCAGCCGCGGCATCGGCGCCGCCTGCTGCCTGCAGGCCGCCGCGCGCGGCTGGGACCTGGCCGTGAACTACACGCGCGACGCCGCCGCGGCTGAACGCGTGGCCGCGGCGGTGCGTGCGGCCGGCCGGCGCGCCATCAGCGTAGCCGCCGACGTGGCCGACGAGGCCCAGGTGCTGGCGATGTTCGCCCGCGTCGACGCCGAACTCGGGCCGCTGGCCGGCCTGGTCAACAACGCCGGCGTGGTCGACCGGCCGCAGCGCGTCGACGAGATGGACCTGGTGCGCCTGAAGCGCATGTTCGACATCAACATCCTCGGCTCGTTCCTGTGCGCGCGCGAAGCCATCAAACGCATGAGCACAAGGCATGGCGGCCGGGGTGGTGCGATCGTCAACCTGTCGTCGGCAGCGGCCAGGCTCGGCTCAGCGGGGCAATACGTCGACTATGCCGCCAGCAAGGGTGCGATCGACACCTTCACGCTCGGGCTGGCGCGCGAGGTGGCAGCCGAAGGCATACGCGTCAACGCCGTGCGCCCCGGCATCATCGACACCGAGATCCACGCCAGCGGCGGCCAGCCCGACCGCGTGCAAGAGGTCGCGCCGCTGGTGCCGATGAAGCGCGCCGGCAGCGCCGGTGAGGTGGCCGCCGCCGTGCTGTGGCTGCTGTCGGACGAAGCCAGCTACACCACCGGCACGGTGATCGACGTCAGCGGCGGGCGATAGCAACCTGGGCGGCAGCGCGTGCCGCTGCCCGGCCGAGCAAGCCGAGGCCCCAGCAGCGTCAGCGGCATCGGGTCGAAATCGAGCCAGATGTCAGGATTCCGACAGCAGCGGCGGGCGCCGGGTGCAGCCCGAGTTCAGCGTGGTGCCGGCTCGGCCGGCGGCGCCCATCCGCGGTCGACCAGCATCGTGCCCAGCGGATCGTCGGCGCGCGCCGCGCTCGGCGGGTCGATCGGCTGCGGCCTTGGCACGGCGCGAGGCCCACGCTGCCACAGCCCGGCGCGGATCTCGTCGTGCGTGATGCGTCGCAGCTCCACCGGCGCCACGCCGCCAAGCAAACCCAGGCGCCGCGCCGCGCTGTAGCTGAGGTCGATCACGCGCCCATCGACGAAGGGCCCGCGGTCGTTGACGCGCAGCACCACCTCGCGCCCGTTGGCCGGGTTGCGTACGCGCACATAGCTCGGCAGCGGCAGCGTCTTGTGCGCGGCTGTCATCGCATACATGTCGTAGGGCTCTCCGCTGGCGGTGGGCCGGCCATGAAACCGGGCGCCGTACCACGAAGCCTGGCCGCTTTCGCGCCAGGCGATGTCGCTGCTGGCCGGCGTGTACCAGCGGCCCAGCACTTCGTAGGGCTTGTTCGGGCCGCCGATGCGCAACGGCTCGACGCGCGGTTCGGCATCGGGCACCAGGTCCAGACCCGGCGGCACCCAGGCCCCGACGCCGTCGCGATCAGGCGTGATCAACGGCGGCCGGCGCGGGCCTGGCGCGCTGCAGGCTGCCAGCAGCAGGACCAGGACCGCAGCGGCCGGCAGGTGAAGGGGTGCGTTGAAAGGCAAGGCGGGACGGGCGGATCGGGCTGCGGCCAGTATCGCGCACGGCATCCGGTGCGACCCGAACCGGGAGCCGCGCCTAAAGCCGCACTTGCGGGCCCGAGGTCCGGCAGCGCACATTCGGCGCTTGCCCGCTGCCGGAAATCCTGCCATGTCGACTGCTTCCCCGTCCACCAAACGCCGGCTGCCGCTGCACAGCGCCGACCTGCAAGGCCTGTCGCGCCTGCTGATCGACGGCACGCTGGGCATCGTCGACGTGGTGGAAAGCGTGCACCACACGATCGCGCGCGGCACCGGCATCGTGGGCCCGGCACCGCAGGGCCCGGCGCCCGGCCTCGCCGGCCTGGTCTACCGCGCGCTGCGTGGCGGTACGCGCCTCACCGGTCGCGGCCTGGACGCGCTGCTCGGCGGTGCCGCGCGCTTGGCGCCCGGCAGCGACAGCACGCCCGGGCGCGAGGCCACGCTGGCCGTGCTCAACGGCGTCTGGGGTGACCATCTGGAAGCCAGCGCCAACCCGCTGGCGATCGCCCCCCGGCTGCGCAGCCACGGGCGCGCGCTTGAGCTCGACCGCAGCGCGCTGGCAGCGCGCTTTGCGCAGGCCGACGGGCGCCTCGTCGTGCTGGTGCACGGCCTGTGCATGAATGACCTGCAATGGACTCGTGACGGCCACGACCATGGCCAGGCGCTGGCACGCGACCTCGGCTTGACAGCCCTGTACCTGCACTACAACTCAGGCCGGCACGTGTCGAGCAACGGGCGTGACTTCGCGCGCCTGCTCGACGAACTGGTGTCGAACTGGCCGGTGCCGGTGACCGAACTGGTGATCGTCGGCCACAGCATGGGCGGGCTGGTCGCGCGCACCGCCTGCCACCTGGCCGCCGAGCAGGGTCTGGCCTGGCCCGGCCTGCTGCGCGGGCTGGTCTTCCTGGGCACGCCGCACCAGGGCGCGCCGCTCGAGCGCGGCGGCCAGTTGCTCGACCGGCTGCTCGGTGTCAGCCCCTACGTCGCACCCTTCGCACGGCTGGGCAAGGCGCGCAGCGCCGGCATCACCGACTTGCGCTTCGGCAACCTGCAGGACGCCGACTGGCGCGGCCGCGACCGCCACGCCCAGCGCCGCGACGACCGCGTGCCAACGCCGTTGCCGGCAGGCGTGAAGACCTTCCTGGTGGCGGCCACCACCGCTGAAGACCCGGCGAGCCTGCGCAGCTCGGTGTTGGGTGACGGTCTGGTGCGCCTGGGCAGTGCACTCGGCCGGCACCGCAATCCGGCGCTGGCGCTGGCCGTACCGCAGGCGCAGCAGTTCGTCATCACCGGCGCCAACCACTGGGACCTGCTTGGCCGGCCCGCGGTCTACGCCCGCATGCGTGACTGGCTGCGCTGAGCCGGCACCATCCGGCGCGTTGCAGCCCCCGCTGGCCGACGTCGTGACCCTGTTT
Source organism: Rubrivivax sp. (assembly GCA_031408155.1). Classification (GTDB taxonomy): domain Bacteria; phylum Pseudomonadota; class Gammaproteobacteria; order Burkholderiales; family Burkholderiaceae_C; genus Rubrivivax. The sequence continues at coordinate 1,695 of JANOJJ010000389.1, read as the reverse complement.
TCAACCGACCCGATCCACCCGGCGGTCGAGGTCCACACGAGCAACATCCACGGCATTGGCGTGTTCGCCCGTCGGCGTCTGCCCGCCGGCAGCCGGATCGGCCGCTACGACGGCAGGCGCTACAGCGCCGACGAAGCGCTCCAGCGCGCATGGGACCGCCGCCTGACCTACGTCTTCGGCTTGTCCGACGGATCGGTGATCGACGGCTCGGCCGGCGGCAACGCCACCCGGTTCATCAATCACAGCTGCGCACCCAATTGCGCCGCCTACGAGGTGGAAGACGAGCGTGGCGCGCTGCACATCGAGATCGAAGCGCTGCGCCCGGTCGCGCACGGCGAGGAGCTGTTCATCGACTACAAGCTGGGCGTCGCACAAGGCGACCCGGCGCACTTCGGCTGCCGCTGCGGTGCAGCGCAGTGCCGCGGCACGATGCTGGCGACTGACCTGCCGACCTGAGCGCGGCCTGGTCGTCGGGCCGACGATCAGCCAGGCTTGGCTGCTGGCGTCGTGACCACCAGACGGTTGTCGACCGTGCGCACGCCAGCAGGCGCGGCAGCGAGCACGGCGGCGCGCTCGCGCGCCCTTTCGTCGGGGGCCGGTCCGCTGAGCATCACCACGCCGTCGTGCGTGTCGACGTCGATCTTCAAGGCACTGAGCGCCGGGTCGGCCGCCAGGGCGGTCTTGACCGCGGCGGTGATGCTGGCGTCGGCAAGCGTGCCCGTCAGGCGTTCACTGGCTTCGGCGCCGCGGTTGGCCACCTCTGCGGCCCCGGCCTTGATGCCGTCAACCTGCGACTGCACGCTCTTCTCCGCCTCGCCGACCGAGGCGTCGATGCGCTGGCCGATGCTGCGGCTGTCGTAGTAGCTCGACACCGCGAGGGCCGCGATGCCGGCGCCGATCAGTGCCGCGGCCAACACACCCGGCCAATGCCGGCGCTGCGGTCGGAAGCTGGCGCTGCGCAGGGCGGCGAGGTCTGCTTCGGTGCGCGGCTTGTCGTGATCCAGGGCGTTCATGGAGTGTCTCCAGGAGGGTGTTGTCACGTGCTCTTCATCGTGCCCGCAACGACCGCCGAACGCTGTCGGCGCAGGCCGCCATGTGCTGTAAGTCGAGCGCTGGCAGGCCTGCCCGCGGCCTGCCATTGCGTCCGCGGTGGCCGTCAGCCGCGACCACGTACCGGCTGGTCGTTGTCGGAGATGTAGACCTCCACCCGGCGATTCATGGCGCGGTTGGTGTCGGTCGTGTTGTCGGCGATCGGGTAGCTCTCGCCATAACCGCGGGCGCTGATGCGGTCGTGCGCCACGCCCAGGCCGGCCAGCGCCGCGGCCACGGCTTCGGCGCGGCGCAGCGACAACAGCTGGTTGGCGCTGTCGCTGCCCACGCTGTCGGTATAGCCCTCGATCAGGATGCGACGCTCCGGATGCTGCTGCAGGTAGGCGGCCAGCTTGCGCAACGCCTCCTGCGCCGAAGGCTTGACCTCGGCGCGGCCGAACTCGAACAGCAGGTCACCCAGCGTCACCAGCATGCCGCGGTCGGTCTGCCGGGCCTGCAGCTCGGCCAGCTGGGCCTGCAAGGTGGCGGCCTGCAGCTGCGCGTTGCTGGCGCTGGCTTGTGCAGCCGCGGCCTGCATGCGCGCGGCGTCGGCCTGCTGTTGTGCGCTCGACGCTTCCATTCGCGCGCTGCTGGCATCGGCACGGG
>JANOJJ010000339.1:0-2405 GCA_031408155.1 Rubrivivax sp. | reverse complement strand
GATGTTGCCGGGGGCCGAGACTGCGCCGCCGGCAGCAGTCGATTCGTTGAAGCGAGTTGTCCGCGGGGCGCACGACGCCGTTGATCGCATCGCGGACAGTGCGGAGCCCAAGCTTCGGCAACTGGGCGAGAGCGTGGCCGGTGCCGAAGCCGCGCTGCGTGCAAAAGCCGACCAGCTCGGCAGGACACGTGACGAATTGACCGAAAGCCTGCGCGGCACGGTGCGCAGCAATCCGCTGACTGCCATCGCTGCCGCTTTCGCGCTCGGTGCAGTGATTGCGCGTGTTACCCGCTGACGCTGGCCCAGAAGGTACGTCATGAGCTTCACCCGCGATGCTCAGTGCTGCCTCCGTCGTCCTGCCGGTGGCAGGTCATGTCGCCTGGGCCTGGTCCTTCATGGCCCAGGCGCCATTGCGCCCCTTCAGCGGTTTCGAGGGCAAGCACCTTGAAATCTGAAACCACGCCGTGCAGGTAGCCCGAAGGATTGACATGTCCAATCCCTGGCTGAAGAAGAACCCGTTCATGAGCATGTGGCTGGGTACTGCCCATCGCATCACGGGCACACTGCGTGGTCAGGCCACGGCACAGGTCAAACGGCAATTGAACGCTGCAGTGACCGAGCTAGCCCGGGACAACCTGAAGCTCTGGACCGATGGCGTCAAGCCGGCCGCGGTAAAAACCAAGCGCAGGCGTTGATCGCAGCACGACTGGCCCGTCCGGCCTCGGCACCTTCGCATCGCCTTGAGCGGGCCTGAATCGAATGGCACGCTGGCCCCGTTGGCTCTTGGTGGGCGCTGTCGCATCCGTCCTGGCGCTCGTCGGCGGCGTGCTCGTGTCGAACTTTATCGGCGGTGAGACGAAGATCGAGCGGCGCATCGAGCGTCTTTACGCGCTCGACGACCCGCGCTTCATGCACGAGCTGGGCGTGCTGCTCGGGCCGCCCTTCCTGGACGGCGCCCGCGTTCGAACCCTGGTGAACGGCGACCAGATCTTCCCGCCGATGCTGGCGGCAATCCGCAGCGCGAAGCGGTCGATCACTTTCGAGACCTACATCTACTGGTCGGGCGACATCGGTCGCGAGTTCGCCGAAGCGTTGGCAGAACGGGCCCGGCAAGGTGTGAAGGTCCATGTGCTGCTGGACTGGGTCGGCAGCGCCAAGATGGACGACAGCCTGATCACGACCCTGGCGGCGGCGGGTGTCAAGGTTCGCCAGTTCCATCCCCCCCACTGGACAAATCTCGGGCGCCTGAACAATCGGACGCACCGCAAGCTCCTGATCGCCGACGGTCGCGTCGGCTTCACCGGCGGTGTGGGCGTGGCGCCGCAGTGGACCGGCCGCGCACAGGACCCGGCGCACTGGCGTGACACGCACTTCGAGGTCGAAGGGCCGGTGGTCGCCCAGATGCAGTCGGTGTTCATCGACAACTGGATCAAGGTCACGGGTGACGTGCTGCATGGCCCGGACTACTTCCCCAGCCTGACTGCGGCAGGCCCCAGCCGGGCGCAGATGTTCAGCAGCTCACCGAGTGGCGGCAGCGAGAGCATGCAGTTGATGTACCTGCTGGCCGTGACCGCGGCGTCCCGGTCGATCGACTTGTCGGCGTCCTACTTCGTGCCGGACGACCTTACGTTGAAGGCCTTGGTCGAAGCGATGAAGCGGGGCGTCAAGCTGCGCATCGTCGTGCCGGGCGAGCACATCGACAGCGAGACCGTGCGAAGCGCGTCGCGCGCCACATGGGGTCCTCTGCTCGCTGCGGGTGCCGTCATCGCCGAGTACGCGCCCACCATGTACCACTGCAAGGTGATGATCGTCGACGGCCTGCTCGTCTCCGTCGGCTCGACCAACTTCGACAACCGATCCTTCCGGCTCAACGACGAGGCCACGCTGAACATCGTCGACGCCGCCTTCGCAGCCACGCAAACAGCCCTCTTCGAGACCGATCTCGGGCTGTCACGCCGCGTGACTCATGCTGAGTGGCGCGACCGCCCGATGCGCGAGCGGCTGGGCGAGGCGATTGCCTCCGTGATCGGCACTCAACTCTGAGAGGCTGAGGCCGTAGAGCGCATCGCCAGCCCCGGTCGAGGTTGCGGTTGATCTGCAACCCCATCCTGATCGCTCGTGAAACCCCTGCTGGTGTGCGCGTCCGCACAGACGGTCGGGACCGGCAAAGGCATTGTGCGCGCTCCAGCCTTGGGTTCGAACTCCGGGCACTCCCACTCATCGCGGAAGGCATGTCATGAACTTCATCATCTGGTTGATCGTCGGTGGCTTGATCGGCTGGCTTGCCAGCATACTCATGAAGACCAACGACCAGCAAGGCATGGTCCTCAACGTGGTCGTCGGCATCGTCGGCGCCAACATCCGGCCGGCTCTCTACGACGCGCGCTATGACGCCGTGGTCGCCG
>JANOJJ010000356.1:0-6232 GCA_031408155.1 Rubrivivax sp. | reverse complement strand
GGCCTGACGCTCAACGCGCGCCGCGCGCACTTTCCAGCAGCGCATGCACGTCGTGCGTCATCACCGCCAGGAAGCCGGCCAACCCCAGGTAGATGAGCCCGTACTCGAGCTTGGTTGCCAGCGGCACAGCGTAGTAGGTCTGGGCCTCGACGCTGTCGCGCTTGTAGGTGATGGCCTTCCAGAGCTGTGGCGCAGCCAGCAGCGCCATCAGGATCAGCATCGGGCTCGGCCGCCAGAAGAACAGTCCGACCAGGATCGGCACCCCGGCCAGCCAGATGCGCGGGCTCAGCACCGCGGTGATGCGGCCGCCGTCGAAGGGCGACAGCGGGATCAGGTTGAACAGGTTGAGGAAGAAGCCCGCGTAAGCCACCGCCAGCAACCACGTGGTGCCGGTCTCGCGCGCCAGGAAGTACACCACGATGGCACCCACCGTGCCCAGCAGCGGCCCGCCGAGGCCGACGAAGGCCTCGGTCTCGGCGTCGTGCGGCAGGTCCTTCAGTTCGATCCAGGCGCCGATGAAGGGGATGAAGGTCGGCGCCCCCACGTCGAGGCCACGCTTGCGCGCAGCAATGTAGTGACCCATTTCATGCACGAACAGCAGCACGATGAAGCCGGCGGCGTACTTCCAGCCGAAGACGAAGGCATAGACCACCAGCGACACCAGCATCGTGCCGCCGGTGGTCAGCAGCTTGCCGAGCTTGGCGCCCGACAGCAGCAGCAACAGGATCTTGAGCATGCCGTGCTCAGGCCGCCGGCATGCGCCGCTCGAGCAGCTTGACCGCCAGCGCGCCAGGCAAGGCCCGCCCGACCAGGGCCAGCGCGGCGACGCACCGGCCCAGGACCGGCCACGCGGTGGTTCCTTCGGTCAGGCAGACGATGCGTTGCGGGCCCATGGGCCGAGCTTACAAGGCCGGCAGCGCGACCCAGCGCGCGCCGTCGAGCGCAGGCACGGCCACGATGCGCACGCTGCCGCGAAAGACGTCGACCAGCGCGGCCTGCAGGTCCGCATCGCCCGGCGCGCCGTCGGCGTGCAGGCGGCCGTCGGCCATCACCAGCACGCGGTCGGCCTGCAGCGCCAGCGTCAGGTCGTGCATCACCGCGGCCACCGCGGCACCGGCGCGGGCGCGCGCACGCAGGCTGCGCAACAGGGCCAACTGGTGCGGTGCGTCGAGGTGGGTGGTGGGCTCGTCGAGCAGCAGCACCGGCGCCTGCACCGCCAGCGCACGCGCCAGCAGCACGCGCTGGCGCTCGCCGCCGGACAGGTCGCTCAGGCGCCGAGCGGCGAAGGCGCCGCACTCGGTCTCGGCCAGCGCGGCGTCGACGGCAGCTTCGTCGGCGGCATCGGGCGCGCCGAACAGGCCCTGGCGCGGTAGCCGACCCAGCCGAACCACGTCGCGCGAGGCGATGTCGCCGTCGGCTTCGCCCAGTTGCGCCAGCCAGGCCAGACGCTGGGCTCGTTCGCGCGCTGGCCAGTCGGCCAAGGCACGGCCTTGCAGGTGCACCTGCCCACGGTCCGGCAGGCGCAGACCGGCCAGCAGCGACAACAGGGTGCTCTTGCCGGCGCCGTTGGGGCCGACCAGGGCCGTCCATTGCCCGCCGTGCAGGGCCAGCGACAGGTCGTCGACGACGGCCCTGGAGCCCAGGCGCAGCGACAGGCCCTGTGCTTGCAGCGGCACAACCATCGCGCTCAACGCCTGCTGCGCCGGCGCAGCAGGCGCAGCAGGTACAGGCCGCCCAACACCGCCGTCAGCATGCCCACCGGCAGTTCCTGTGGCACCAGCAGGCTGCGTGCGGCCACGTCGGCCGCCAGCAGCAGCACGCCGCCGGCCAGCGCTGCCAGCACCAGCAGCCGGCCATGCGTGACCACCACGCTGCGGCGCACCAGGTGCGGCGCCACCAGACCGACAAAGGCGACCAGCCCGACCTGGGCCACGGCGGCGCCGGTGGCGAAGGCCATCAGGCCGACCAGCAGCACACGCACCTGGCCCAGCGGCAGGCCCAGGCTGGCGGCGGTGGCGTCACCCAGCACCAACGCATCCATCGCCCGCGCCACGCGCATCGCCAGCGGCAGCGCAACCGCCAGCGCCGCAGCCAACACGGCCACGCTGCCCCAGCCGAGGAAGCTGGTGCTGCCGAGCAGGAAGACCTGTTTTCCGCGCAAGGCCTCGGGCGACAGCATCACCACCGCGTCGGCCAGCGCCGTCAGCAGCACGCCCACCACCACCCCCGACAACAGCAGCACCGTCGGCCGGCCGGCGCCGCCGGCCATGGCCAGCGTAAGGCTGACGCCGATCAGCGCGCCGACGAAAGCAGCGCCGACCAGTCCGATGCGCAGCAGCGCGTCGGCCATCGCGCCACCCATGCCGGCACCGACATTCGCGCCCAGCAGGCCACCCGCGGCCAGCACCAACACCACGCCCAGACCAGCGCCGGCCGCCGAGCCCAGCAGGTAGGGATCGGCCAGCGCGTTGCGGAACAGGCCTTGCGCGATGGCGCCGGCCAGGCCGAGCAGCGCGCCGGCCGTCAGCGCGCCCAGCGTGCGTGGAGCGCGGATGTCGAGGATCAGGTCCCAGTCGCTGCGCCAGTCCAGGCTCCAGCCTTCGCTGCCGGCGCACAGGCCGAGCAACACGGCCAGCGCGGCGGCGACCAGCAGCACCAGCACCAGGCGCGGCACGCCGCTGCGCGCGGTCAACGGCAGATCGGTCGTCGCCAGCGGCGCGGTCTTGCGGGCCAGCAGCGGGCTGCTCATGGCGTGGCCTTGCCAGACTTCAGCCCCACCAGGCAGTCGGCCAATGCGTCGGCGGCTTCGGCCAGCCGTGGGCCGGCGCGCATCAGCGCGTCATAGGGTCCGGCTGCAAAGCCGCAGGTCGCGCCGTCTTGCAGCGCACGCAAGCGGCGCCAGCCCGGGCGCTGCGCCAGCGCGGCGATAGGCGCGGCCGAGCCCATCACCACGTCGGGCTGCGCACGCAGCACGAACTCGGGGCTGAGCTGCGGGAACGGCCCCATTGCCGCCGGCACGATATTGACCAGGCCCAGCCGTGCCAGCAGCTCGCCGATGAACGAGGATTCGCCGGCTGCATAGGGCACCGACGCGACCTCGAAGTACACCCGCTGCCCGCGCCAGCGCGCCGGCACGCGCGCCGCGGCGCTGTCGATGCGTCCTGTCAGCTGCTGCCACAGCGCGGGGCCGGCGGCAGAGTCGCCCAGAGCCAGCGCCACGCGCGCGATCACGTGCTGCGTCTCGGCCAGGCTGCGCGGCTCGAACGCCAGCACGCGCAGGCCCAGCGACTCCAGCCGGTCGACCGCGCGCGTGCTGGTCGCGGCCAGTACCAGGTCGGGCTTGAGCGCGACGATGCGTTCGATCTGCGCGTCGTCCAGACCGCCGAGCTTGGGCAGCGTCGACACCGAGCGCGGCCAGTTGCTGTAGCGGTCGGTACCGACCAGGCGGCTACAGGCGCCGAGCGCGCACAGGGTCTCGGTGAGCGCCGGCGACAGCGTCACCACGCGCTGTGGTGGCGCCGGCAGGTCGACCGCGCGGCCGCGGTCGTCCACCACCACAGCAGCGGCGCTGGCCAGCCACGGCGCAGCCGCCAGCAGCCAGATCACCAGCGCGTGCCTCACGTCAGAGCCCCTGCCCTTCGACGCGCAGGCCGATCCAGGCCTGGCGGCCGAGCGACTGGTAGTCGCGTGCCGGCTCGACATCACGGTCGGTGGCGTTCAGCAGCCGCGCTTCGAGCCGCCAGCCGGGCGCGATCTCGACGCGGGCCGTAAGGTCCAGCGTGGTGTAGGCCGCCAGCGTCTTGCCGCCCTCGGGGCGAGCGCCCACGCGCACCACTTCGGCCGCGGCCGACCAGCGGCCGCGGCGGGTGTCGACCGCCAGGGTCTGCTGGTGCGCAGCGCGCCGGATCAGCCGGCTGCCGCTGGCACTGTCCTTGGCGTCCAGGAAGTCGGCCGTGCCGCGCAGGCTGACGACACCCAGCCGCGTCGCGCCCGACAGGGTGGCGCCTTGCAGCCGCGCGCGGCCGATGTTGCGTGCGCAGCCGAAGTCGTAGGCCGACCCGGCCGGGCAGAAGCTGCGGTCGCCTTCGTACTCGATCAAGTCGCGCACCCGGTTGCGGTAGATCGTGAGCGCAGCGTTGCTGCCAGCAGCGTGCCAGTCCAGGCCCCACTCGGCACTGCGCCCGCGCTCGGGGCCGATGCTGGCTACGCCATAGCCCGGAAAGTACAGGTCGTTGAAGCTCGGCGCGCGAAAGGTCGTGCCCACCAGCGTGCGCAGGCGCAGGCCGCCCCCCAGCGCCAGCGCCGCGCCCAGCCGGCCGGTGTCGACCGCGCCGTAGACCGAGTTGTCGTCGTGCCGCCATTCGGCCTGCAGGCTCCAGGGCCCCAACGCACCGGCATAGGCCAGTGCCAGCGCGTCGTTGTCGCGCGACTGGTCGTAGCTGCCGGTTCGGGCCTGCTCGTTCAGATGGCTCAGGGCCACGGTCAGCGTTTGACCTGGCGCCGGGCGCCACGTGGCCTGGGCGTCGGCCGTCCGGCGCTCGGACCGGAAGCGCTCGGGTGCGGCGGCGCCGCTCGTCAGGTCGCTGTGCTGGCTTGACAACTGCACCTGCGTGCTCCAACCGTCAGACCAGCGCGCGTCGTGGCTTAACGCGGCCGTGCGCAGCTCGGTGCGGTTGCGGAAGTCGCCCGTGTTGTCCTGCGCAAAGGTAGGCGGCAGGAAGTCGCTGCCGTCGTAGCGTGACTTCAGCAGCGCGTCCAGCAGTCGCAACGACAAGCGCTGCCCGGCCAGCGGTGTGACGCCGACCTGGGCCTGCGCCGTGCGGCGCGAATAACCGTCGCGGTCGGGGTTGTGGTTGCCGAAAACGTCCCCTGGCCGCAGCGCCGACACACCGCTGTTGCGCTCGCCGGCCACGCCGGCCGAGTAATCGAACGCGCCGGCGGCACCGCTGGCGGCCAGCGAGCCGTCGCGCGCGCCATAGCCGCCTGCGGCCAGGTGGCCCGACCACTGCAGCGGCCCGCGGCCACGGGTGGTGAAGATCTGCACCACTCCTCCGCCGGCATCTGCGCCGTACAGGCTGGAGCCAGGGCCGCGCAGCACCTCGATGCGGTCGATCGAGGCCAGGCTCAGGGCCTCGAACTCAGGCAGGCCGGCGCTGGCCGCGCCGATGCGCACGCCGTCGATCAGCACCAGCGTGTTGCCCGAGCCGGCACCGCGGATGAAAAGCCCGGCGTTGGCACCTGGCGCGCCGCTGCGCGAGAGCTGCAGGCCGGCTTCCCGGCGCAGCAGGTCTTCGAGCGAATCGGCGGCCGATGCGCGCAGCCGCTCGGCGCTGATCACGAGCACGTCGCCGGCCAGTCGCTCGGGCGCCAGCGCCTCGCGAGAGGCGGTGACGAGCACCGTGGATTGGGCCCACGCGGGCAAGGCCGCAACGAGCGGCAGGCAGGACAGGATGGCCGGCACCAGGGCGCGGCCAAAGGGATACACGACAGTCACAGGAAGGGCCTCCGACCGCACACCCCGTGCGGCCCGGTTCACAAGCCACCGACCTCGTGACGAAGCAGCGCCGGGCCGAGACCAGGCGGCATGCCTGGGCATGCATGCCGTGCCCCTGCCCGGCCTTGCCCACCGCAAGACCAGCGTCCCATGCATCAGGCCGGTATCCGGGCTCGCGAGTGGCCCGCGGCAAGTGCCGGGGCAAGCACCGCGCGCCTTCCCAGGGCAACGGACCTCGGTCCGTGACTCCAGTGGCTGTTGTGCGCAGCGCTCCTCGCTGACCGTTGCGGGGGCAGCGCCGGAATCGGACCGACGCCCGTTCCACGGATGGAATGACATCGGCCTCACCGGCTTCCCGTTGAACCCTCCACTGTCAACACAATGTCGGGCACCTGGTGCAAGCGCAGGCAGTCTACCAGCGGCATGCCGTCACCCGGCTGACGGCCGGCCGGCCCGACCCCCCCGCCTATAATCACCGTTTACCACCACGGCAGGTGCACGGGCCCTTCGGTCCGCCGAGCTGCCGACCCACATGACCAAGTTCGTCTTCGTCACCGGCGGTGTGGTGTCGTCCCTGGGCAAGGGCATCGCGTCGGCGTCGTTGGCGGCGATCCTCGAATCGCGCGGGCTCAAGGTCACCCTGATCAAGCTCGACCCGTACCTGAACGTCGATCCGGGCACGATGAGCCCGTTCCAGCACGGCGAGGTCTTCGTCACCGACGACGGCGCCGAAACCGA
>JANOJJ010000353.1:0-2890 GCA_031408155.1 Rubrivivax sp. | reverse complement strand
GGGGGACAAGATGGCCGGCCGTCACGGCAACAAGGGCGTGGTGTCCAAGATCACCGCGGTCGAAGACATGCCCTACATGGCCGACGGCACACCAGTGGACATCGTGCTCAACCCGCTGGGCGTGCCTTCGCGCATGAACGTGGGGCAAGTGCTCGAGGTGCATCTGGGCTGGGCCGGCAAGGGGATCGGCCAGCGCATCGGCAACCTGCTGCAGAACGAGGCCCGCGCGTCCGAGGTTCGGGCCTTCCTCGACGAGCTGTACAACAAGTCGGGCGGCAAGTCCGAGGACCTGGGCAAGCTGACCGATGACGAGGTCATCGAGATGGCCGGCAATCTGCAGCACGGCGTGCCGTTCGCCACGCCGGTGTTCGACGGCGCGGCCGAGGAAGAGATCCGCGGCATGCTGCGGCTGGCCTTCCCCGACGACATCGCGGCCAAGAAAGGCCTGACGGCCAGCCGCACCCAGGCCACGCTGCACGACGGCCGCACCGGCGACGCCTTCGAGCGCCCGGTGACGGTGGGCTACATGCACGTGCTCAAGCTGCACCACCTGGTGGACGACAAGATGCACGCGCGCTCGACCGGCCCGTACAGCCTGGTGACGCAGCAGCCGCTGGGCGGCAAGGCGCAATTCGGTGGCCAGCGCTTCGGCGAGATGGAGGTCTGGGCGTTGGAAGCCTACGGTGCGAGCTATATCCTGCAGGAGATGCTGACCGTCAAGTCTGACGACGTGAACGGGCGCACCAAGGTCTACGAGAACATTGTCAAGGGCGAACACGCCATCGAGGCCGGCATGCCGGAATCCTTCAATGTCCTGGTCAAGGAGATTCGATCCCTTGGCATCGACATCGAACTCGAACGCAATTAAGGAGCAGATGCATGAAGGGACTACTCGACCTATTCAAGCAATTCACCCCGGATGAGCATTTCGATGCCATCAAGATCGGCCTGGCCAGCCCGGAGAAGATCCGCAGCTGGTCGTTCGGCGAGGTGAAGAAGCCAGAGACCATCAACTACCGGACCTTCAAGCCGGAGCGCGATGGCCTGTTCTGCGCCAAGATCTTCGGCCCGATCAAGGACTACGAGTGCCTGTGCGGCAAGTACAAGCGCCTCAAGCACCGCGGCGTGATCTGCGAGAAGTGCGGCGTCGAGGTCACGCAGACCAAGGTGCGGCGCGACCGCATGGGTCACATCGACCTGGCTGCGCCGTGCGCGCACATCTGGTTCCTCAAGAGCCTGCCGTCGCGCCTGGGCCTGGTGCTCGACATGACGCTGCGCGACATCGAGCGCGTGCTCTACTTCGAGGCCTACGTCGTGGTCGACCCCGGCATGACGCCGCTGAAGAAGTTCTCGATCATGAGCGAGGACGACTGGGAGGCCAAGCACACCGAATTCGGTGACGAATTCGTCGCGCTGATGGGTGCCGAGGGCATCAAGAGGCTGCTCGAAGAGCTGGACCTGGACGTCGAGATCGACAAGATCCGCAACGACAGCACCGGCTCCGAGCTGAAGATGAAGAAGAACTCCAAGCGCCTGAAGGTGATGGAGGCCTTCAAGAAGAGCGGCATCAAGCCGCACTGGATGATCATGCAGGTGCTGCCGGTGCTGCCGCCGGACCTGCGCCCGCTGGTGCCACTGGACGGTGGCCGCTTCGCCACGTCGGACCTCAACGACCTGTATCGCCGCGTCATCAACCGCAACAACCGCCTGGCGCGGCTGCTCGAGCTGAAGGCGCCCGAGATCATCGTGCGCAACGAAAAGCGCATGCTGCAGGAGGCGGTGGATTCGCTGCTCGACAACGGCCGTCGCGGCAAGGCGATGACGGGCGCCAACAAGCGCGCGCTGAAGTCGCTGGCCGACATGATCAAGGGCAAGAGCGGTCGCTTCCGGCAGAACCTGCTGGGCAAGCGCGTCGACTACTCGGGTCGTTCGGTCATCGTGGTCGGACCGACGCTCAAGCTGCACCAGTGCGGCCTGCCCAAGCTGATGGCCATCGAGTTGTTCAAGCCCTTCATCTTCAGCCGGCTGGAGGCAATGGGCATCGCCACCACGATCAAGGCCGCGAAGAAGGAAGTCGAAGCCGGCACGCCGGTGGTGTGGGACATCCTCGAAGAAGTCATCAAGGAACACCCGGTGCTGCTCAACCGCGCGCCGACGCTGCACCGGCTGGGCATCCAGGCCTTCGAGCCGGTGCTGATCGAGGGCAAGGCCATCCAGTTGCATCCGCTGGTGTGCTCGGCCTTCAACGCCGACTTTGACGGTGACCAGATGGCGGTCCACATTCCACTGTCGATCGAGGCGCAGATGGAAGCCCGCACGCTGATGCTGGCGTCCAACAACGTGCTTTTCCCGGCCAACGGCGAACCGTCGATCGTGCCGAGCCAGGACGTGGTGCTGGGCCTGTACTACGCGACCCGCGAGCGCATCAACGGCCGCGGCGAAGGCATGATCTTCGCCGACATGCAGGAGCTGCAGCGTGCGCTGGACAACGCCGTGGTTGAAGTCACCGCCAAGATCTGCGTGCGCATGACCGAGTGGGTCAAGGACAAGGACAGCGGAGCATTCACGTCCGAGACCAAGCTGGTCGACACCACGGTCGGCCGCGCGCTGCTGTCGGAGATCCTGCCCAAGGGCCTGCCCTTCAGCAACATCAACAAGGCGTTGAAGAAGAAGGAGATCTCGCGCCTGATCAACGCGTCGTTCCGCAAGTGCGGCCTGAAGGACACGGTCGTCTTCGCCGACAAGCTGCTGCAGGCGGGCTTCCGCCTGGCCACGCGCGCCGGCATCTCGATCGCCATCGACGACATGCTGGTGCCGAAGGAAAAGCCCGGCCTGATCGAACGCGCCGAGAAAGAGGTCAAGGAGATCGAGCAGCAGTATGTTTCGGGCC
>JANOJJ010000260.1:0-4395 GCA_031408155.1 Rubrivivax sp. | reverse complement strand
CAAGCGGCTGGAGGCTGGGCAGTTCATCGGCGACTGGTCGCAGGCCCGCACACGCGAGATCGACTGCACGCAGCTCAAGCTGCTGCTCGAGGGCATCGAGCCGCGCCGCTATCTCAAGCGTTATCGCCACCCGAACTCAGGCCATCAGCGACATGAGCAGCACCCATCGCCGAGCGACGCCAGTCAAGTGCGGCAAAGGCAATTCGGATCATTCCCATGGTGCGCAATGGGCGGGCTCGCTAGCATGACAAGCCATGTCAAACGCAGTGCTCACGTGCATGCCCGATGCGGCCGAGCTGGCCGCAATGGACCTGCAGCATGTGGCGCAACTGCTGCGTTCGCAGGCCGCGAGCAACGACGCACTGCGCAACCAGGTCGAAGCACTGCGCGCCCAGATCGAATGGTTCAAGCGCCAGATCTTCGGCCAAAAGAGCGAGCGCTACGCGCCGCAGCCCGACGCCCAGCAGATGCACCTGGGCGAGTTGATGCCGGCGGCAGCAGCAGCAGCTGCGCCCGCGGCCGAGCAGGACGTGCCCGCGCACAAGCGCCGCAAGCCCACGACGGACTTCTCCGACGACACCGCCAGCGTGCCGTTCTTCGACGAGGCCCGCGTGCCGGTGGTCATCATCGAAGTGCCCAACCCCGAGGTGCAGGGTCTGAGCGCCGAGGAAGTGGCCCAGCAGTACGAGGTCGTCGGCCACAAGGTCAGCCATCGGCTGGCGCAGCGCCCGGGTGCCAACGTGGTGCTGAAGTACGTGCGCCCGGTGATCAAGCGGCGCGACACCCAAACCCTGCACTGCCCACCGGCACCGGCAGGCGTGATCGAGGGCAGCCGTGCCGACGTGAGCTTCATCGTCGGCGTGATGGTGGACAAGTTCGCGTGGCACCTGCCGCTGTACCGCCAGCATCAGCGGCTCACCGAGGCCGGCTTCAAGCTCAGCCGGCCCTGGTTGACGCAGTTGATGAGCCAAGGCGCGCAACTGCTCGAGCCGATCTACGACGCACAGCTCGAATCGATCCGACGCAGCCGCGTCAAGGCTGTGGACGAAACACCGATCAAGGCCGGCCGGGCCGGACCGGGCAAGATGAAGGCGGGATACTTCTGGCCGGTGTACGGCGAGCACGACGAGGTGTGCTTTCCGTTCTTCGAGTCACGCCAGCATGCCTGCGTCAAAGAGGTGCTGGGCGACACGCCGCCAGAAGGTGCGGTGCTGCTCAGCGACGGCTATGCGGCCTACAGCCGCTACGCCCAGGCAATGGGTGTGACGCACGCACAGTGCTGGGCGCACACGCGGCGCGGCTTCTTCGAGGCGCTGAACGCCGAGCCGCAAGCGGCCGACCAGGCGCTGAAGATGATCGGCAAGATCTACGAGGTCGAGGCCGACATCCGAGCACGTGGCTTGAGCGGCGAGAACAAACGGCTGCACCGGTTGGCGCACGCCAAGCCGCTGGTCGAGCAGTTCTTCGCCTGGCTCGACGAGCAACTGGCCAGCCAGGGACTGCTGCCGAGCAACAAGCTGACCCAGGCACTGGCCTATGCGCGCGAGCGCAAAGCGCAGTTGATGGTGTTCCTGGGCGACGAGCAGGTGCCGATGGACACCAACCACCTCGAGCGCGCGTTGAGCCCGATACCCCTTGGCAGGAAGAACTGGCTCTTCTGCTGGACCGAAGTCGGCGCCAGACACGCCGGCATCGTACAAAGCCTGATCACGACCTGCAGGTTGCACCGCATCGATCCGTACACGTACTTCGTCGGCCCTGCAAAACTCCTTTTCGCGGTTTTCCCGAACTCAACGACGCCGCCGACGGGTCCGCGGATCAGGTGCGCCTCGGCGCCCAAGGCCATCGCGGGACAGGGTTGCCTACGCCGATCAAGGATGGCGTTAGCGTTTGGCTCGTTTGGCGACTGACCCCGGGGGATTTCAAGGGTTCGGCGCAGTCCAATCGCCTCGACATGGCCCCGTCGACAGCCCGCGCAGGTCAACCTGCAAAATTCGTTTTCCGCTCGCGCACGCCTGCCCGCGCCGGAGCAGATCACGGCGCCTGGCAGTTGCCCGGATCCGCTGCGACGATCAGGCTCGTGCGTGCATCCGGGCCGTTGCCGCCGCCTGCAGATCGGCCACCGCGCGCAGCAGCCAGCGCAGGTTGAAGCCGGCCGCACAGCTCACAGCGTGCAGCGCGTCGCCGAGCGTGCCTTGCAGCCAGCAACGGTCCATCCGGGGACCCGACTTCAAGTGTCCAATGGCCGGCTCAACCGCCTGGCGCCGACGCAGCCACGTCCTTTGCTGCTGGTTCAGGCTCTTGATCTTGCCTCGGTGGATGATCTCCATGCTGGGGTTGTCTTGGTCCACGCCGCGGAACCCGAGATCGACCACGATCTGCTGGATCTTGACCGGCAGGTCCTGCACCAGGTTCGTGGCCTGCTCGATCACGGCGCTGAGAATGTGGCCGTCGTACGGGTTGCCGGGGAAGGTTCGTGCGCCCATCATCAAGCCAGCCTTGTGAGACACGACGATGGCCGCCTTGACACCGAACTCGTAGGGCTTGCGCGCCTTGCCCTTGCCGATGCATTCGACCTCGGGCGCATGCAGCGCGTAGAGCTTGTTCTTGTCCTTCCTTTGCTGGGTGCGAATGCGCTCGGCCCGCTCCAGCCACTTGCGCAGATCGCTCGGCGCCATGGCGGTCAATGCCACGAACTCCTGTGCCTCGAGCTTGCGTTGCACCTCTCGCATCACGACGCCCAGGATCGTGCGTTGACGCTTGACGACCCGCTTCAGGCGACGAAACTGTTTGGCATGGGCATAGCCGCCGGCCTTGCGCCGCAGTTCCTTGCCCTCTTTGGCGAAGGTCTGCTTGAGTTCGATGCCCGCGCGTTTGGCTGCACTTGCGACCTTGTGCCGCGCGATTTCCAGCAAGCGGCTGTCCACGGGGTGCGCGATGGCCTTGCACCTGCACCGTGGTGTCGACAATCACACGTTCGAGTTCTGCGGGCTTGACCGCCTTGATGGCGACTGCCGTGTCGATGGTGGCCTTCAGAAGTTGCTCCAGGCCGTCTTCGCCCAAGGCGCGCCGGAAGCGACCGATCTGCGTCGGGTCGCAGGGCAGCCGGTGCTCGTAGTAGTCCAGGCCGCTGAAGTACTGCCAGACGATGTTTTCGCTCCAGCGCGAGCACAGTTCTTCGTCGCTGAGGTTGAAGCAGTTCTTGAGGTAGACCAGACTGGCCATCAAGCGAATGGGCAACTTGGGGCGCCCGCCGGAGCTGATCCCGGCGCCGACGACCACGGCTGTGGGCCCGAAGAGGTCGGACCCATCCAGACTGTGCCCGGTGCGCTCCTGGCGCTCGAACTTGGCCGCCACCGCCGCCTCGATCGTGCCCCACGGCAGCCTGCGGGCAAGCACGGCCAGCGGGTCGTTCAGGTTGATCATGGCGTCGATGCGGCTGCGGAAAAAGTCCGACGTCTCCATGCCCATTTCCCTCAGAAAAGAACTCCTCGAAGAACGATTCTTGAGGGAAACGGTGCACCGCGTTTACCCCGATTCGCTAGGAAACACGCGGGTTCCAGGGGTTTTGCAGGGCCGACTCTGTACGCGCTCTCCTGACCTGGGCCGGACGGGTGATGTAGCGGCAGAGTTGCTCCAGCGTCGATTCCGGGACCGCGGAGGGCTTCCTTTATTATGTCATGCCGTTCGTGGACGGCGAGTCGCTGCGCGAACGGCTCAAGCGCGAGGGGACCGTCCCGATCCACGAGGCGGTGCGGATCCTGCGCGAGGTGGTGGATGCGCTGGCCCACGCCCACCAGCATGGCATCGTCCACCGCGACATCAAGCCCGACAACGTGATGCTCTCCGGGCGCCACGCCGTGGTCACCGACTTCGGCGTCGCCAAGGCGGTGAGCGCGGCCGGCAGCGGCAAGCTGACCACCGTCGGGCTCGCGTTAGGCACTCCGGCCTACATGGCCCCGGAGCAGGCCATGGGCGAGACCAACCTCGACCACCGGGCCGACATCTACTCGGTCGGCGCGCTGGCCTACGAGCTGCTCACCGGCTCGCCCCCGTTCGACAAGCCCACCGCCCAAGCACTCCTTTCGGCGCATGTGCTCGAGAAACCCGCTCCACCGGAGACCCGGCGCCCCGACATCAGTCCGGCGCTCTCCCAGCTGGTGTTGCGCTGTCTCGAGAAGGAAAAGGAAAATCGCTGGCAGTCGGCCGAGGAGATGCTGCCGGCCCTTGAGCTGCTCGGCTCGCCGAGCGGCGGACTCACCCCGACCCACACAAGGCCGCTGCCGGCGAGCACCGCCCGGAAGGGGCGGCGCGGAATCATGGCGGGAATCGGCGCCGCCGCGGCGATCGTGGTGCTTGTCGTGGCCGGCTGGGCGCTGTTCGGACGGGGAGGGA